>JBBQJK010000103.1:0-7108 GCA_038325835.1 Gammaproteobacteria bacterium | reverse complement strand
GGGAGGAGAGCCTGACAGTGAAGGCTGGCAAGTTCGACGCCTTGCACTTCCGCTTCGTGTCGTCCCCGGGGCTCCCCCAGGCTCACCCGCCCTATGACATCTGGTGCACGGCAGATGACGACTTCATCTTTCTCAAGGGGGTCATCGGCGGCTACATGCTCACGGAGTACGAACTGGTGCGCCTGGAGTCCGAGAAGGCCTGAATTCAGGCTTTAATCCCCGGGCCCGCGGGCATAGTCAAAGTATCCGTCATCCGGCGCCCGCTTGGGGAAGCCCGCCGATTCCGGTATCGTGACCGCCGCATCTGACAGGGGGCAATCCATGGTGGCAAAGGACGGCAGCGGCTTTTACTACGGCTGGGTCATCGCCATTGCCTCAGGGCTGATCCTCCTGGTCACCAACGGCATGACCCTTGGCGGCCTCAATGTCTTCGACAAGCCCCTGCTTGATGCCTTAAGCCAGGCCGGCGGCGAACCGGTCAGCCTCGCCGCCCTGAAGACGAGGGACGCGATTACCCTCGGGGTCAGCGGCCTGCTCGCTCCCCTGGCAGGTGCTGCGGCCGATCGTTTCGGTGTGCGGCCCCTGATGCTGATTGGCGCCGTCCTGCTGTCCGCGGGCTACTTCCTGTACTCCACCGCGGACAGCCTGAGTACGATCTACGCCATTCACGTGCTGTTCGCCTCCGCACTGGCCAGTTGCGGCCTGGTCGTCAATGTCATTCTGGTTTCACGCTGGTTCGTGAAGGATCGAGGCCTGGCCATGGGCATCGCCCTGGCCGGAACCAGCCTTGGGAATGGCACCCTGCCTCCGCTGAATGTCGCCTTGATGGGGGAGGTGGGCTTTCGCTCGGCCTTTGCCTGGACCAGCCTTCTGCCGCTGCTCCTCATCCCCGTGATCCTCTTCGTCGTGCGGGAACGTCCGGCGGACCTGAAGGCTCAGCAGCCCGTGACTGCCGCGGCGGGTGGTGCCACAGTGAGTCCCGTCAGCCTGACCCTGCGTGCAGCTCTGGGTACAGTGAATTTCTGGGTGCTGGCACTGATTGCCATGCTGACGTTCTTTGCCATCATCGGCACCCAGTCCCACCTCAATCTCTACATGCTGGGCCGGGGCTTCTCGCAGGTGGATGCGGGAATCAGCTATGCGGTGCTTTTCTACCTGGGACTGATCGGCAAGATTACCAGCGGTTTTCTCGCTGATCGTCTGGGTCGAAAGCCTGTCTTCGTCTCTACCATTGCCATCATGGCGGTAGGAGCTGCCCTGCTGACCCTGCCCAGTGATGACGTGCTGTGGGCAGGCCTGGTGTTCTTCGGTCTTGGGTGGGGAGGGCTGTACACCCTGCTGCAACTGCTGGCCGCGGACTATTTCGGGCCGCTCCATCTCGGCAAGATTCTGGGCGTCATCACGGTGCTCGATACCTTTGGGGGCGGACTCGGCCCCCCGTTGATTGGCGCCATGCGTGATCAGGCCGGCTCTTACGACAACGCGTTCCTTCTGGTAGCCGCATTGGTGACCCTGGCACTCCTGATTTCGAGCCAGTTCCGTCCCGGACAGCCCGCCCCGCGGCCAGCAACTGCCTGAGAATCAACTATGCAGAATTCCTTCAAGCCCAGCGACGCGCTGCGCAACGTCCGCTACGAAATCCGCGGCAAGCTTGCCAACCAGGCCCATGACATGGAGCGCCGGGGCTACGAAATTATTTCTCTCAATATTGGCAACCCCGGGCGCTTCGGCTTCCGGGCGCCGGAGACCATGCGTCTCGCCATGATCGAGAACCTGGCCAGCGCGGAGGGCTACTGCCATCAGAAGGGCATCTTTCCGGCCCGGGAGGCAGTGGTCATGCAGCAGCAGTCCCGGGGCGTCAATACCTTGACTGCGGAGGATGTCTTTATCGGCAACGGGGTCAGTGAGCTGATCGATCTGACGTTGCGCGCCCTCCTGAATCCCGGTGACGAAATCCTGATCCCGAGTCCCGACTATCCGCTCTGGACTGCCAGCGTGACCCTGAACCAGGGTAAGGCCGTTCACTATCCCTGCCGGCCAGACTCGGGTTTCCAGCCGGACCCGGAGACGATTGCCCGGCTGGTCACGCCTCGGACTCGGGGCATCGTGGTCATTAATCCCAACAATCCGACGGGAGCTGTGTATTCGGAAGAGGTGCTCCGCGCGATCGTGCGCATCGCCGAGAAGCACCAGCTCATTATTTTCAGCGACGAGATCTACGACCAGATGACCTACGACGGTGCCCGGTTCATTCCCCTGGCCACGCTCGTGAACGAAACGCTGTGTGCCACCTTCAGCGGACTCTCCAAGGTCTACCGCGCTTGTGGCTACCGGGTGGGGTGGGTGTCCTATAGCGGAGCCCGGGAGTCCGCTCGCGATTACCTGCAGGGGCTCGACCTCCTGGCGTCCCTGCGCTTGTGCAGCAATGTGCCGGGACAATGGGCGGTGCAGACCGCTCTGGGCGGCTACCAGAGCATTCAGGAGCTGGTTCGCCCCGGCGGTCGGCTCTATGAGTCGCGCCAGGTGATTCTTGATTCGGTTGCCGCCAGCCCGTATCTCCAGGTGACCGCACCGGAAGGGGCCATGTACGCGTTTATCGGAGTGGACAAGTCCCGCTTCCCCAACTTCAGTGATCAGGACTTTGCGCTGGACCTGCTGGAGAAAAAGCACGTCCTGGTGGCCCCGGGTACCAGCTTCAACACCCGGGACAGCAATTACTTTCGCATGACGAACCTGCCCGACGCAGACACCCTGCGGGAGGTCTTCACCCGTATCCATGACCTTCTGGAAACCCAGGCTGGCGAGCGGGCGGCTTGATTGGTGCCTGGTGCCGGTGGCTCCCCGCCACCGACGGTGATGGCAGTGAACGACCTCGCTCACAGTGAGGCCGTGCTTGCCACCGGCGGTACGGTCATCACTGCCACCCACCGCCTTGCCCGGCACATTCGCTGGCGTCATGACCAGGCCCAGGAGATCTCGGGCCGGCGAGCCTGGCCATCCCCCGAGGTCTTGCCCCTGGACGCCTGGCTGCGCCGCACCTGGGAATCCCTGACCTTCCGCGACGAGCCTTTGGCCAGGCGGCGCCTCCTGTCTGAGGACGAGACGCGGCTGGTGTGGCGCCGGGTGCTTGCCCAGGACCGCCATGGCGGGGCGGGAGACGACCTGGATGCGGGCGTCATCATCCCGCTCGTTGCCGCCGGCTGGCGCCTCTGTCAGGCCTGGGGAATTCCCGCCTCCGCGCTGCGCGCCGGGGCGGACTCAGAGGACAGCCGGGCGTTTGCCCGGTGGGTCGATGCCTACGCGTCAGAACTCGAACGGCGGGACTGGCTTGACAGTGACGGGTTCCTGAGCGGGCTGGGTCAGTCCGGAGACGCAGGCCGCCAGGAGCGTGACGGTTTGCTGGGCTTTGCGGGCTTCGAGCCCTGGACACCCGCGTTGAGGAATCTGGCGAGCAGCCTTCGGGAAACCGGAGTGACCGTCGTCACGATCGTGCCGCCCCGGAGGGCCGGGGTCCGACAGATTGTCGCCGCCCAGGATGAGAGCGATGAGTTGGCCCGCGCCTGTCGCTGGGCGGCCCGGCAGGCCAGCACAGAGTCGGGCACGGCCGTAGGAATAGTCCTCGCGAACCTGGAGCGGGAGGGCGACCGTGCACGCCGCATCGCTCTCGACATCCTGGCGCCGGGCTGGCAGTTGCGGGAGCCGGCCATCCGGCCGGCAGCACTCGCCGCCGGAAGGCAACTGGCTGACTACCCGATCGTCTTCTGCGCGCTCGCCGTGCTGCGGGTGTTAGCCACGGAGGTGACCTTTGAGCAGGCCAGCTTTCTCCTCCGCTCCTGCTACCTGGCAGGCGCTGAGCCGGAACGCGCGGGCCGGGCCCGAGCCGAGCTCAGGCTGCGGCGTGAGCCCCTGGAGCGGGTGCCACTGAACGCCATGCTGGGCGTGCTAGGCGAGGAGGCCCCGCGCAGCGCCGCGCAGTGGCGCGCGGCAGAGGCCCTGGTGGCTCCTGTCCGCCAGCGGCGACTCCACCCGAGCGCGTGGGTCGCTCATTTCAGCGCTTGGCTCGGGGCCGCAGGCTGGCCCGGTGAACGCGGTCTCGGGAGCGAGGAGTATCAGGCTGCCGAGGCCTGGCAGCGCTTGCTGGAGTCTTTCGCGGGCACCGACGAAGTGGCCGGCCAGCTGCCGCTGCGGGTGGCACTGGGCGTCCTGGCCCAGCAGGGACGGGACCGGTCCTTTGAACCGGAGAGCGCCGGGAGCGCGGTGCAGATCCTCAGTCTGCGCGAGGCGGAAGGGCAGGATTTCTCGGCACTGTGGGTCTGTGGCGTCACGGCGGATCAGTGGCCACCGCCGGATCGTCCGCACCCGCTGATTCCACTCGCGCTCCAGCAGGGCGCGAACATTCCGGAATCCTCGGCTGCAACTCTCGAGGCCCGGACAAAACTGAGTTTCGGGCAACTGCTGGTCGCCGCCGACCAGCTGGTCTTCAGCTGGCCGACTGTCCACGAGGGCACTGAAACGCTTCCCAGTCCGTTGCTGACCAGTTTGCTCCTGACGGCTGGCGAGACGGCAAGCGCGCCGGGGACTGCCGAGAGCAGCCATCCCGACAGGGAGCTCATTGCAAAATCCGCAACGGCGGAAGCGGTATCCAGCGATCCACCGCCACAGTGGCTGGCTGGCGAGATCGTACCCGGCGGCTCCCGGGTTTTGGCGCTTCAGGCGGTGTGCCCCGCCCGGGCGTTTGTCGAGTTCCGGCTGCGGGGTGCGCCGCTGGAGGCCCCCGCCCGCCCCCTGGACCTCGCCACCCGGGGGAAGATCGTGCACCAGCTGCTCGAACGCCTTTACGGGGTGGAAGAGTGCCGTCGGGGCCTCGGGTGGGTCACTACCGAGCGGCTTCACGCCCTGTTTGCCCCTGTCGTCGGTGGCGTCCTCAATGCATTCCTGCCAGTCCGGGATCCGTTTCTCGCCGGCCTCCGGCCCGTGGAAAGCGAGCGGCTCTGGGCTCTCGTTCTCAGCCTTCGGGATCTGGACATGGAGCGCTCCGGATTTAAGGTCGAGACCGAAGTCCGGAAGGAGATCAGCATTGGCGCCCTGAGGCTGAGGATTCGACTGGATCGTCTGGATTTTCTGGACGACGGTGGCGAGCTGGTGATCGACTACAAGACCGGCAGGTTCTCTGTGGCCGGGTGGAAACGGCCGCGCCTGCCAGAGCCTCAGTTGCCCCTCTATGCGGTTACTGCCGGCAGCCGTGGCGTGGCAGTGATTGGGCTCAGGCCAGGCCGTGTGAAACTGCAGGGTGTTGGCGATCCGGCCCTCGGGATACCGGGCATAAAGTCCGCAGCCGCCTTCTTCCGGGAGGCGGATGTTGACTGGAGCGACACGCTCCGCCGCTGGCAGCTGCAGCTGGAAAGCCTCTCTGGCGAGTTTGCTGCGGGGGACTTCCGGGTCGATCCGGCAGACCGGCTTTGGGCGGTCGGTCAGTTCGCCGGCTTGACCAGGATTCACGAGCTCCCGCCGACCGCGGACGAGAGTGAAGCAACAGACGGAGCCGACGAGTGAACGACTCACTGACAGCTCCGGACGCCGCGGAACGCCGTAGTGCTCTCGATCCCGGCCGCTCCTTTCTGGTTCAGGCGCCAGCGGGCGCGGGCAAAACCGAGCTCCTGGTACGGCGCTATCTGCGGTTGCTCGCGACAGTGGCAGAACCGGAAGACATTCTTGCCGTGACCTTCACCCGCAAGGCTGCAGCTGAAATGCAGCGGCGCGTTCTCGGCGCACTTGCCGGAGCCGGAGCCGGAGCCGCTGCCACTGCCACTGCCGCCAGCGCCCCGGCAGCCAGTACGGCAGAGATGGACCAGCTGGTTGCGGCCGTCCGCACCCGGGATGCGGAGCGGGGCTGGCAACTTTCGGGTCATCCGGCGCGGTTGCGCATCAGCACGATCGACGCGCTCAATGCCGCTCTGGCCCGCAGCGCCCCGGTGAGCGCCGGGGCCAGCGCCTTGCGGCCCGTCGGTCAACAGCCAGAGAGGCTCTATCGACTGGCCGCCAGGGCCACACTCCGACTACTGGCGGAGCCGGATGGCCCTGCGGTCGAGGTCGCTGCCCTTCTTCGTCATCTGGATAACGATCCCGGCCGCGCTGAGGAACTGCTCGCGCAGTTACTCGCCCGACGGGACCAGTGGTTACCGCTGGTCGGAGCGGGTCTGGATCTGCAGGGCGCGCGCGCCAACCTCGAGAGCAGCCTTCGCAGGCTGGTCGAACGTGAGCTCCAGCGCGTGGAGGCGAGCGTTCCGGGAGCGCTACAGGCCGAGATGGCCGAGGTCATCCACGCCGCTGCAATCAATCTGGGGCTGGACCTCGGTAGCGGCCGCGGGACCGGGCGGACACTCGCAGGCTGGGGCGCGTGGTGGCGATTTGCGGCCACCACGTTCCTCACCGGGGATGGCGCCTGGCGCAGAAAACTCGACAAGAACGGGGGCTTTCCGCCGGACCAGAAGGACCTGAAGGCCCACGCCATGGGTCTGGTGAGTGTCCTCGGCGATACGGCGGGCGTGCTGGAGGCCCTGGCTGCCGTGAAGACACTGCCGGAACCGCACTATTCGCCGGCGCAGTGGACAGCACTCGAGTCGCTCCTGACCCTGCTGCCGTTCGCCGCCGCTGAGCTCAAGCTGATCTTTGCGGTTGAGGGCGAGACCGATTACGCGGAGATCGCCGCAGAGGGCAGGGCAGCACTGGGTGACGAGACGGCGCCCAGCGAGCTTGCGCTGCGGGTTGACTGGCGGCTTCAACACCTGCTGCTCGATGAGTTCCAGGACACCTCGCAGGCGCAATACGCGCTGCTCCGGGCCCTCACGCGGGGCTGGACACCGGGAGACGGCCGGACCCTGTTTCTGGTGGGTGACCCCATGCAGTCGATCTACCGCTTTCGCCAGGCCGAGGTTCGGCTATTTCTTGAGGTCAGGGACCATGGCCTGCCTGGAATCATTCTTGAGTTTCTCCGGCTACGGGCCAACTTCCGCTCGGTCCCTGCCCTCGTTGCGTGGACCAACACCACGTTCCAGACCGTTTTCCCGGCCGGGGATGACCTGCTCAGCAGCGCCATTTCCTTTGCGCC
>JBBQJK010000102.1:0-7120 GCA_038325835.1 Gammaproteobacteria bacterium | reverse complement strand
CCCAACGGACGCGGAAAATGGCCTCGTAAAGAACCGCCCGTGAACGCCACCAGCCTATCGAAGACAGTTCACGGCGCTATCGTCTACTTCGCGCTTGTCTTCGGCACCGGATTATTACTCGGCTCAGTTCGGGTGCCATTCATCGTGCCGCGCATTGGCGAGCGATATGCTGAGCTTGCCGAGATGCCGCTCATGTTCATCGCGATCTTCTTCGCCTCACGGCACGTTCTACTGAAGTACGGCCAGAAGACAGGCTCCGTCGGTCTCATCGGCATTGGCATCATCGCCCTGCTTCTGCTGGTTGGCGCCGAGCTACTCTTGGCAGTTCTTCTCGCAGGTCGCGGGTTCGGCGAGTACATTGCCAGCAGGGATAGAGTCTCAGGCAGTGTCTATCTCGCCGTGCTCCTGGTGTTCGCAGCGATGCCGTGGCTTCAAGCACGGAAGCAGAACAATGCGCCACCCGCAGCAGGCGAGGCCTAAGCCCTCGCTCAAGCGGAGCGGCAACGGTAGGTTCCCATCAGTTTCGCGCGATGATGTTGGCTAGTTCGCGGTTCGAGGCGCCCAATGCCAGAAGTGATTTCACCATGAGGTCAAGGGACACTGTCGGATCACCCGCTTCCATCTTCGCTACCCGTGACTGGCTGGAACGCACAGCTTTGGCAAGGGCAGTCTGAGTCATGCCCTTGGCGCTGCGGCGGGCCTTAAGCCCTTCGGCAAGTTTCAGCCGCAACTCAATGTATGCTGCCTCCTCATCACTCAGGCCCAGCAGCTCTTTAGGGCCAGCCACTTTCCAGCCCTTTGCCTCAAGTCGCTTACGCTTTTCGACTCGCATTGTCATATTCCTTGCAACCGGCGGAGCAGGTAGCCCGCTTCAATACGAGCGTCGCGCGAAAGCGGCGGCGTCTTGATCTGACCGTGCAACCACACCAGCGGCTTGTCAGTAGCTGCCATGGCGCGCAGTATATGTCAGATCGGACATAGGCACAATGCTCGATCCTCGACCCAACTGCGAATGCTGCAAGCGCGATCTACCCCCGGACTCGACCGAAGCGCGCATCTGCTATTTGGACTGCACGTTTTGCGCCTCGTGTGCAGACGCCAGGCATGGCAGCATCTGCCCCAACTGTCGCGGCGACCTGGTCATGAGGCCGCGCCGCCCGGGTGTTCAAGCCACGGGATTGCGCCAAAACGACGTGACCGCGCCTGTACACTGTAATTACGAGCCGTCTAAAGACAGTTGGAAGGTCAGCAGGCAGGTGCCGCTGCACAAGGGTTTGGTAACGTGGATTACTGGCTAGGTAGCGGTGAGCACATCAACACTACTGTTCGGTTTGCTCTTCAGCTCTATCGGGCTCGGCTTCTTCCTCTACGGCAAGAAGCAAAGAGCAATTGTCCCTCTAGCCTGTGGACTCGCCCTGATGATCTTTCCGTACTTTGTTACCAACAATGTGGTTCTCGGCGCGGTAGGCATTGCGCTCGTCGTTGTCCCGTACTTCGTCCGACTCTGAAGATTCTTCGGCGCGTTGACGAGGGTCTGCGGCTCGCGTTGAACCTTTAGCGGCTGACCAGGCAACCTTCCCATGGCCCTTGCATCTCACAGCCTCTTCCTCGCCATGTGGGTGGCCTGGCTGATCTATTGGCTGGCCTTGTCCCGGAGCGCAAAGGTCTCCGCCCGGCTCGAACCCTGGCGGTCGAGCGTCCTGCACATGGGCCCGCTGGTGCTCGCCGGGTTTCTGCTCGGGCTGCCGGACCTGCCGGTCCCTTTCCTGGGCGCGCGCTTC
Organism: Gammaproteobacteria bacterium; assembly: GCA_038325835.1. Lineage (GTDB taxonomy): Bacteria > Pseudomonadota > Gammaproteobacteria > Steroidobacterales > SHZI01. The sequence continues at coordinate 5,339 of JBBQJK010000102.1, read as the reverse complement.
CTGCCGGCGGGAGCCTGGTCATTCTGGTCGGGCGCAGTGCTCACGGCGGCTGGCCTGCTGTTTACCGTTTGGGCGCGTCTGCACATCGGCAGAAACTGGAGCGCCATTGTGACGATCAAGCTGGACCATGAGCTGATCACGAGCGGCCCCTACGCGATCGTTCGTCACCCCATCTACACCGGGCTGCTGCTGGCCTTGGCCGGCTCTGCACTGGCACTGGGAGAGTGGCGCGGTGTTCTGGCTGTGGGAATCGTCTTCCTGGGCTTTTGGCGCAAGCTGGGGATCGAGGAACGCTGGCTGCGGGAGCAGTTCGGCGCGGCTTATCAGGTCTACAGCCAGCGCGTTGCGGCCCTGGTGCCGTACCTGCTCTGAGCGGCTTACTTCAGATCTCCCCCACTCTCCAGCAAGCCACCCGCGCCGTACCGGCCTCAATCAACGGCGGCTCCTCCACCGCGCACCGCTCAATGACATACTGGCACCGCGTCCGAAACGGACACCCCCCGATTCTCGCCAGCAACGACGGCACTTCCCCCGTGGCCAGGGCCTTCACCCGGGTCTTCTCCAGCCGCGGATCCGGAATCGGTACCGCCGCCAGTAACGCCCGCGTGTAGGGATGCCGTGGATTGCTGTAGAGCTCATCCGCATCGGCCAGCTCCATCACCTTCCCGAGATACAGCACCAGCACCCGGTGGGACAGCCGCCGGACCACGGCCAGATCGTGGGAAATGAAGATCAGCGCCAGGCCCAGCCGCGCCTGCAGCTCCAGTAGAAGGCTCACGATCTGCGCCTGGATCGTCACGTCCAGGGCACTCACCGCCTCGTCACAGACCAGCAGCTTCGGCTTGAGGATCAGGGCGCGGGCAATCCCCACCCGCTGGCATTGCCCGCCGGAGAACTGGTGGGGATAGCGATTGCGCCACTCCGGGTCCAGCCCCACCTCAGTCATCGCCTCGCTCACCCGAGCGGTGATCGCGACCTCGCTCAACCCGGACTCGAAGGCCTCCAGGGGCTCTGCGATGCTCTGGCGGACGGTCATCCGCGGATCCAGGGCTGCGAGCGGATCCTGGAAGACGAGCTGCATGTCCCGTCGCGACGGCCGCACTGCTTCTTCCGGCAGCTGGGCCAGCTCCCGCCCCAGCAGGCACACCGTGCCGCTGGTCGGCCGCACCAGGCGCAATACCGCCCGGGCCAACGTGGACTTGCCCGAGCCGGATTCCCCCACGACACCCAGGGTTTCGCCGGGGCGGAGTTCCAGCGACACGCCGTCCAGCGCCCGAAGAATTTTCGGGGCGGTGAAAAATCCTGGCTGCGGCACCGAATAGTGCACGGCCAGATCGTGAACTTTCACTACCGGTTCCGCGTCGGCAGGCCGCGACCGGGGCGGCTCCGCATCGAGCCGGGGCACGCACGCCAGCAACTCCCGGGCATAGGCTGTCTTGGGCTGGTGGAAGCAGTCGTCAATGTCCCCCTGCTCCTGGCACTCGCCCCGCTGCATAACGAGCAGCCGGTCGCAGGTGCCTGCCGCCACGCCCAGATCGTGAGTGATCAGCAGGATCGCAGTGCCAAAACTCACCCGCAGTTCCGCCATGAGCGCCAGGATCTGCGCCTGGCCCGTCACGTCCAGCGCGGTGGTCGGCTCGTCGGCGATCAGCAGTGCCGGGCGGCACAGGAGCGCGGTGGCGATCATCACCCGCTGGCGCATGCCGCCGGACAGTTCGTGGGGATACATCCGCAGCCGGGATGCAGGGTCGGTGATCTGCACAGCGTCCAGAAGCTCCACACATTCCTTACGGGCCGCTGCGCCCCGCAGGCCCCGGTGACGCTTCAGCACCAGCCCCATCTGGGCGCCGACGGTCAGGTAGGGATTCAGCGAGGTCATGGGGTCCTGGAAGACCATGGCGATTCGCGCGCCGCGGATCGCCCTCAAGGCGCCGTCCGGCATCCCGACCAGCTCCTCGCCCTCGAAACGGATACTCCCGGACACCCGGCCGTTGTCGGCCATCAACCCCAGTACCGCCATGGCCGCCTGGGTTTTTCCCGAGCCGGACTCCCCAACGACACCCAGCACCTCGCCGGGTGCCAACTGGAAGGACAGGTCCTTTACCGCGTGCACCGGGCCGTCCCGCGTCTCGAAGGTCACGTTGAGCTGGTCTACCTCCAGGAGACGGGCGCTCATCGCCCGCTCCGATCGCGAGGGTCCAGCGCATCCCTCAGACCATCACCCAGGTAGTTGAAGCAGAACAGCGTGATGGCCAGGAACACCGCGGGAAACAGCAGCATCCAGGGGGCGCTCTCCATGTCGAGCGCGCCGTCGCTCACCATCACGCCCCAGGAGGTCATGGGCTCCTGCACGCCGAGCCCGAGAAAGCTCAGGAACGACTCGACGAGAATCACCTGGGGAATGGTGAGCGTCACGTAGATGACCACCACGCCCAGCAGGTTCGGCACGATGTGGCGCCGGATGATCCGCCCGGGCTTCACGCCGGACACCCGCGCCGCCTCGATGAACTCCCGCTGCTTCAGCCCCAGGGTCTGCCCCCGAACGATGCGCGCCATGTCCAGCCAGTTGATCGCGCCGATCGCCACGAAGATCAGCAGGATGTTCCGGCCGAAGAGCACCATCAGCAGGATGACCAGGAACATGAAGGGCAACGCGTAGAGGATGTCCACGATGCGCATCATCACGCGATCCACGCGGCCGCCCAGGAAGCCGGCCGTGGCGCCGTAGGCGATCCCGATGATCAGGCTGACCAGGGTCGAGACGATCCCCACCAGCAGCGACATGCGGCCGCCCATCAGCGTGCGGCTAAAGAGATCCCGGCCCAGGGAATCGGTGCCGAACGGGTGGCCGCCGGCGAGGGAAGGCGGCACCGCGATCTGGTCCCAATTGGGTTTGTCGTAGCGGTAATCGCTGAGCGAGGGCCCGACGAGCACGAGGAGGACCAGCGCCCCCAGGATGACGGCCGCCGCCATCGCGGCCCGGTTCTGGCGCAGGGTGGACCAGGCGTCGGACCAGAGGCTTCTTGGGGCTTCGGGGGTTGAGGTTATCGGGATCGCGGCTGAAGCCGCTCCTACAATCTTTCTCATTCGCGGGACCTCGGGTCGAGCCAGCCGTAGATCAGGTCGACGAGAAGGTTGAAGGCGATGATCAGCGCGCCGTAGAAGACCACGATGCCGAGCACGAGGGTGTAGTCCCGATTCAGCGCGCCGTTGACGAAGTAGCGGCCGAGGCCCGGCAGGCCAAAGATCTGCTCGATGACCACCGAGCCTGTGACGAGGCCCGCCGTGGCGGGGCCCAGATAGGACACGACGGGAATGAGCGCGGGCTTCAGCGCGTGACGGAGCAGGATCGTCAGGGTTGAAAGCCCCTGGGCCCGGGCCGTGCGGATGTAGTTGCTGCGCAAGACCTCGATCATGCTGCCCCGGGTGAGCCGGGCGATGTAGGCCACCTGGGTGAGGGCCAGTGTGAAGACCGGCAGCACGAGATTCTTCCAGCCACCGTCGAGCAGGCTCGCTTCGCCCAGGCCGCCCGCCGGCAGCCAGCCCAGATACACCGCGAAGACCAGCACCAGCAGCGGGGCCAGCACGAAGTTGGGCACGGAGATACCCGTCATCGCCGCCGCCATGGTGGTGTAGTCCGTCGCCTTGTTCTGCCGGAGCGCCGCCAGGCTGCCGAGCGCCACGCCAACCACCACGGCAATCAGCATCGCGAAGCCCCCCAGCTGCAGGGACACGGGAAAGCCGCCGGCGATCAGCTCCGTGACGGTGCGATCCCGGTACTGGAAGGACGGGCCAAAGTCCCCCTGGGCCAGGTTCCACAAGTAGCGCCCGAACTGCTGCCAGAGCGGCTCGTCCAGGTGGTATGCGGCCCGCAGGTTGGCCTCCACTTCCGGCGCCAGCCGCTTCTCGCTGTCGAAGGGCCCCCCCGGCGCCATCCGCATCATGAAGAAGGTGACGGCGATGAGTATGAGCAGCGTCGGGATCGACTCGAGTAGACGGCGGAAGAAGAGGCGGAGCAAGGGACGCTCAGTGCTTCAGGATGCGGAAGTGGCGGCTGTGGTGATGGTCCATGATGTTGCTCTCAAAGCCCGCCACCCAGGGCTTCACCATCTGCTTGCTCACGTAGTAATAGATGGGGAGTACGGGCATGACGTCCAGCATGACCCGCTCGGCTTCCTGAAGCTGCCCCATGCGCTTGCCCGGGTCGGCCTCCCGGGAGGCCTGGAGCAGCAGCTCGTCGTAACGCGGGTTGTTGTAGCTCATGTCGTTCAGGCCGTGCTTCGACTCGAGGATCTCGGCGAAGGTGTAGGGGTCGTTGTAATCGCCGATCCAGCCATAGCGGAACACCTGGGTATCGATGCGGGTCCGGCGAGTCTGCAGGAACACCTGCCACTCCTGGTTCAGGATCTCGGTCTCGACGCCCAGCACGTCCCGCCACATGGCCGCCATGGCCACGGCGAGGCGCCGGTGGTTGATCTCCGTGTTGTGCAGCAGCTGCACGCGGAGCGGATTCTCAGCCGAGTAGCCGGCCAGCGCGTACTGGCGGCGGGCCTCCGCGTTGCGCTGGTCCTGGGTCCAGGTGGCCCAGACCGGCTGCTGGTTTTGGTACCCGGTCACCGGCGGTACCCAGCCGTAGGCGGCAATCTCGCCGGCGCCCGTGATCTTGCCCACCAGGATGTCCCGGTCCAGCGCCATGGCCAGAGCCTTGCGCAGCGGGACGTTGTCCTTGAAGGGTGGCTGAGTGGTGTTGAAGCCATAGACGTAGCTGCCGAGATAGGGCGCTATATGCAGTTCCGCCGGGAGGTTCTTCCGGAGCCAGGGAATCTGCCGGTTCGGCACCGTCTCCGTCGTGTCGAACTCATTCGCCCGGTAGCGACTCAGCTCTGACTCGGCATTCTCCACGGGGTAGTACCAGACCTCGTTGATGATGGTCTGGCCGTTATCCCAGTAATGCGGGTTGCGCACCAGCTGGATGTGGGACTGCACCACCCAGGCATTCAGGCGGTAAGCGCCGTTGCTCACGAGATTCCCCGGCCGGGCAAACTTGTCGCCGTACAGTGAAATTTCATTGCCGATTTATCCAGAGTTGGATTCAATCAAAATTGATTTTATTGTTGAGGCAGTAGCCGCTGCCTATCATCTGGCACGTCACTTACCCCTCTCCTCTGGAGAGGGGCAGGGGTGAGGTAGTGAATCACTTTCAACCCTTGCCTTTTGTTACTAGTGTTTAAAGAACGTGTTTATAAGATGGATGATTATCCAATTGCTTTTGATTCTTATTCTAGTGAAATTTCATTGCCGATTTATCCAGAGTTGGATTCAATCAAAATTGATTTTAT
>JBBQJK010000101.1:0-7149 GCA_038325835.1 Gammaproteobacteria bacterium | reverse complement strand
TTGGGGTCGCCGTGCACCACGCGCTCGGGCACTGCGGGCAGGGTCGGCAGGGCTGCCGCGAGGCAGAGAATCTCCCCAGCCAGGGGCGCGATCGCGGCGAAATCCCGGTGGGCCGGGTGCTCGAGCAGTGCCTGACGGAGCACCTCCATGTGGCGCCCGGTATCGTGGACGCCCAGGCGCCGGGCCGGGAACGCGTAATCCAGATCCGCCAGTGCCCGGTGAAAGCGGGCCAGCAGGCCGCCAGCCTCCCGGGCCTCCCCAGGACTGTTCAGCCGGTTCCGGCTGACCCCGTCCAGGTGCGTCATCAGGCGATAGACCCGCCCGTCGATTTCCACCCACAGGCGGCCATCGACCGTGGGCAGCAGCTCGGGCGCGACCAGGCCCCGGGCCCGCAGGTGCGCGGTTACCACCCGGATATCCTCGTTGATCTCCGGGGGAAAGACCGGGTTCAGCTGCTGCAGGACATAACGGTCTGCGCCGGACGTGACCAGCGCGGTATGGTTGATCAGGCCGCTGCCCAGCGGCGAGACCGTGCTGCCCGCGAGATTCCAGGCACCCAGGACCAAATTCGGGACTTCAAGGCCTTGCATGCGCTGAATTCTGCCGTCAGACTTTTGAAATGGATACACAAATAGCGACCGGCGCCCCGAGCCTGAACTTCTCCGACTCTGCCGCGGCCAAGGTGGCGGAGCTGATCACCGAGGAAGGCAACCCCAATCTCAAGCTCCGGGTGTTTATCTCGGGCGGTGGCTGCTCCGGCTTTCAGTATGGCTTCACCTTCGACGAGAAACTGGAAGACGGCGATACCCAGGTGCGCAATGAGGGCGTCACCCTGCTGATCGACCCCATGAGCATCCAGTACCTGGCCGGCGCCGAGATCGACTACAAGAGCGATCTGGAAGGTGCCCGCTTCGTCATCCGCAATCCGAACGCCGCCACCACCTGTGGCTGCGGCTCCAGCTTCTCCGTGTAAGAGCGCCTCGTAGGAGCGCCTTGTAGGAGCGCCTTTAGGCGCGAGACCATTTAAGATCGCGCCTAAAGGCGCTCCTACCAGCGCGATCCGGGAACGATATAAAGCCATGAGTAACGACATCCGCACCGCGATCGACGACCTCCTCAACAACAACCGCGTCGTGTTGTTCATGAAGGGCAATCGGGCCCAGCCCCAGTGCGGCTTCTCGGCCAAGACGGTCGCGGCGCTGGACATGGTGCTGCCGGACTACCTGACCATCGACGTCCTGCAGGATGCCGAGATCCGGGAAGGCATCAAGACGTACGGCAACTGGCCCACAGTGCCCCAGCTGTACGTGGCGGGCGAACTGATCGGCGGCAGCGACATCGTTACCGAGATGTTCGATTCCGGCGAACTCGGCAACGTGCTCGGCCTGGCCGAGCCCACGGGCAAGCTACCGCAGATCGAGATTGACCCGGCCGCAGCGGAAATCATGGTCAATGCCGGGCAGAGCCGTCCCGGCCAGACCATTCACCTGAAGATTGACGCTGCCTTCGAGCATTCCATGACCCTGGGACCGCCCAGGTCCGGCAGCCTCGACGTGGCCAGTGGTCCGGTAGGGCTGCAGATCGACCGGTGGAGCGCAGCCCGGGCTGATGGACTGCGGATTCGCGTGAAGGAAGCGCTGCAGGGCCAGGGCTTCAGTTTCGAGAATCCCAACGCGCCACCCGCCGTGAAGCAGATGTCGGTGCGGGAACTGCAGGCGGCCCTGGCCGCCGGGAACAAGCCCTGGCTCTTCGACGTGCGGGGCGAGGACGAGCGCGCTATCGCCTCGTTGTCAGCAGCGAAGCCCTGGGACGACGATGGCGTCCGGGCCATCGAGGGGCTGGCCACCGACACCGCGATCGTCTTCCACTGTCACCGGGGCGGTCGGAGCCAGGCCGTTGCCGAGCGCTATCGCCGGCGCGGCTACACCAACCTCTATAACCTGGCAGGCGGCATCGACGCCTGGTCCCGGGAAATCGACCCCACGGTACCTACCTACTAAGCTCCCCGCCAGGGCCGGGGCAGATCCCTAGCTCGCCAGATCGTTCAGCAGCAGCACCGCAGGGGGCGTGCCAGGGCTGGTAGCGTCCGGGCGGATGGCGTCCACCAGAATCGCTGTGTGTACGGTGCCTGACGTCGCCGCGACGTTCACCGCAGCGAGTTCGGTCTTGCTGCCCGCCATCGTAAACGCCACCCGGTAGTCCTGCGGGAAGAACACCAGATGAGTGGTGGCAACTCCCGACGAGAGGTTCTGCAGCGTAGGGCGCACGTCTTCGGTAATGGGTGTCCCGGCCTTCAGAATGTAGACGTCGACGACCCCGCTGGAGGGCGACGCGTCCACGATGCGCAGTTTGCCTTCCTGAAACACGGACCGGATCTCATCGGGGCGTACCAGCGGAGCGAAGGTCGACGGCGTCGTCAGCGCACGGCCGATCACGAACAGGGTGGACCGCTGTCCCAGCGCCAAGGCTGTTGGAGTGGGGAAGACCGTAAACAGCGGCGTCGTGGCCGTCGGGTCCGCAGTCCTGACACCCCTCAGGCTGTAGGTGTCAGGAATGACAGCCACATAGCCCGTGGCGTCCAGGTAGTTCAGCCCGGTAGCGAAAGTAACTTCCCGCAGCGGTGGCAGCACGGTGGACGGCGGAATCGCCGGCTCCTGCGGACGGGTACCCAGGATGTTCATGGCGGGTGCATCCGGCGACAACTGGACGACCCGGAGGTTCGACAGAGTGTCCTTGTCCAGGAGTTGTTCCGTACCCTCAGCCGTGAAGAACCCGCGAAAACCGCTACTGATCGCGAGCGAGATCGGCGCGGGGCCCACGAGATTGTTGTCGACTGCGACGATAAGCAGGTCACTCCCGTTGCTCAGCCCGACGTTAATGGACTGAAAGACGGGGACGGTGGACCCAGGCAGGGCGACACGAATGACATAGGTCCCCGTCTGCACGAGCTGACGAGCCGCGGGCTGGGCGCCATAGGTGACCTGGGCGATGGGCGTCTGGGTGGACAGATCCGGCAGTACAGCGGGCGCGACGGGAACGGTGGTCAGGTAGATATCCACCACCGCCGGGACGTCGGTTGCGGCGTGGACAAACTGCAGGCGGGCATTGCCGACCGGCACGACCTCAACCTCGTTCTCGATGACCAGGGGCCGCAGTGCTTCGGGAGCGCCGGTGGCGGCGGACGCCTTGCCGAGGGTAATGAGCGTGTACTCCCGGCCCGCTGCGATGGCCTGGGCCACCGGTGCGATGACCGGCTCGGTAACGACCTGCCCGTCTTCGTCGGGCAGGATTGACTCAACAGCGAACGTGTAGGTCTTGGGCGTTACGCTGAGAAAGCCGGGGCCGCTTTTGTAGTCGATGGCGGACACGAGCGCGACGCCGTTGACCAAGAAATTCACGGGGGCGAGATCCGGCGATGCCTGAATCATCCGGAAGGAGCCCTTGTTGTCGGCCTCGGATCCGCAACTCGCCAGGCCCAAGCCGCAGGTCACAAGCACGGCAAGTCGCAACGGGCGCAGTAAGACGCTCATGAAAAATTACCTTTGGAGAAACTGGCCGACCTGATGGGCGAGCAGTGTACCCATCCGCGGGTCGTCATTCGGGGGCCGCCACAGCGCCCAGGTGCCCCAGGCCAGGATATCGAAGGCCAGGGAAGCCGGTTTGCCTGCTCCTGGGTGCCGATCCACTGGGCGATATCAGCAATGAAGCACACGTTCAGCTCGCGACCCTCGACCTCCAGCGCCCGCTGCAGACTCGCGAACTGGCGATCGGTACCAAACAGGTACTTCTTGAGCTGGCTGGCCGCGTTCGCATAGCTCTGACTGTCACCGGACTTCAGGACCGTGGGCCAGGCGGCGGCGTTCCAGATCAGGCTCTTGAAGATGATGTTGTTGGGATCGTACTGAAAGAACTGCAGCGTGCTGTCAAAGGTGTCCGCCACGCCCTGCTCAGCAGATCCGCCGTGCACGACGAATAGCACGCCGACGGTGCGGGGCTCCGTCCCTGCCAGCGCTGGCCAGGCGGTACCGGCCAGACTCATTACCAGTATCGCGAGAGAACGAAAGTGCTGCATTTGACTGCTTCTTCTTGTGGCCACCGCCCCGGGTAGAACGCCACATTATAGCGAGGGAAAGTCAATAACGACCTCACCATTCAGCGCTTGCAGCAGGCCCGGATCCCGCCGGTACACATCCGGCAGGAACCTGACGCGGCCCTCGCTATCCAGTTCAGCGGTCCAGTAGAGGATCAGGATCGGCCAGGGTTTCGGCAGGCGCACAGTGCGGGTTGTCCCCGTGGCGATAGCAGCCTCCAGCCCGGCGCGATTCCACTTCGCCGGGTCCGCCAGCAGGATCTCGGCCAGGGACAGGGGATCCTCAACCCGGATGCAACCGGAACTGAAGTTGCGCTCCGCCTTCTCGAACAGGCCGCGACTCGGCGTGTCGTGCAGAAATACCGAGTGCGCATTCGGGAACATGAACTTGATACGCCCCAGCGCGTTCCCTGGACCGGGCCCCTGCCGCAGGATATAGGGCGGACGACTGCCAACGGCCTGCCAGTCGATAGCGGCGGCATTCACGGGCCGCCCGCTCGAATCCAGCACGCTGATGTTCTGGCTGCGGAGGTAGCCTGGATCCCGCCGGACCTTCGGCAGGATATCTTCCCGGAGGATCGTGGGAGGCACCGTCCAGGTGGGATTCAGATCCAGGTAGGTGATCGACGCCTTGAAGATGGGCGTCTCGCGGGCCTGGGTCCCCACCACGGCGCGACGCCACCAGAACGGCGCGCCATTACGGGTCGCAAAGACCTCGTAGCCTGCGACGTTGACGACGACGACCTCACCCGCCGTGTCCTCCAGGACCCACCGGGCGCGCTCCAGCGACAGGCGCAGCTGGTCGATGCGAGCACTGACGGGCACGTTGAGGGCGGCCAGCGTTCCAGCGCCCAGCACTCCGTCGACGTCCAGCGTGTGCCGAGCCTGGAAACGCTGCACGCCCGCGACGAGGATCTCGTCATAGGTTCCAGACACCGGTGTCGTGCCGGGCAAATCACCGGTGACGATCAGCCGCTCGCGCAGCAGCGGCAGCCGGGGGTCTGTAGCGCCCGGCTTGAGCGTTGGCCCCTCGGGCACCTCGGGCCAGCCGCCGGCGGCAGCGAGAGCGCGATACTCGGCCAGCCTCGCCTGGAGAGACCGGTAAAGGGGTGCCCGGTCAAGCCACTGACCGAGAAATTCGGCCAGCGACGGGGCCGCCACAGCCTCGGTCAGCGTATTCAGGGGATCGCGACCGGCTCGGAAGTGGCGGGTGAAGTTCCACGTGGACTCTATGCGCTGGGGATTCACCTTGCCGAATCGCTGGTGGTAACCGAAGCGGATCAGGCTCTCGGTGAGCAGCAGATCGAAGTCCGCAGCCAGAGCGGCGTCGTCACTGGAGACCACCCGCTGGCGGAGTGCCTTGAGCGGCGACAGGTAGTAGTCCTCACTGGAGAGACCGTGACTCTCTGCACTGGCGAGCAGGGTCAGTAACTCATCGACCCGGCCCGACCGGGTCCAGACGGGCGCGTAGGTCCGCGCCCCATAGAAATCGGGAAGGAGACTGCCCGAGGCAATGGCCAGCCCCTGGAGATAAAGGCCACCACTGGCTCGCAGCTTCCCGACCTGAACGACCAGCTGCTGCTGCACCGCTCCTTCAGCCGGGGCCGCCAGGGTGACCGGCGATAGCCCGAGCCCGAGCCCTAGGAGGGCCAGGAGAAGCGCCACTGCCGAGCGGGGATGATTTTGCATAGTGCGGAGGCTGCCTTCGGGGCGCCTGTGGGTGCGGGCCTGCGTCAAGAATCCATGGCTCAGGGGTTGCGGCGGGCCGCCGCGTTGGGGACACTACGCCAATGTCACCCCCGCTCGCCCGCCGACAGTTTCTCCGGTCTGCCCTGCTGCTGGCCCCCCTGATTGCCTGTCCGGGTATTGTGCGGGCAACCAGCCCTGCCACGAACACAGAATCCCGCCGGCTCGGCTTTTATCACACGCACACGGCTGAAACCCTGGATGTCGTTTACAGCGAAGGCGGGGTCTATCTGCCGGATGCGCTACAGGAGGTTCGTCACCTGTTCCGGGACTTCCGGACCGGGGATGTCCATCCGATCGATCCAGCCCTCCTGGATATCCTGCATGACGTGCAGCAGGTTACCGGCGGCCGTGGCCGCTTTGAAATCATTTCCGCCTACCGTTCACCCGCCACCAATCACGCGCTCGCGAGCAGGAGTGGCGGTGTGGCGGACCACAGCCTGCACCTTCAGGGACAGGCTATCGACGTCCGGTTACCCGGCGTCCGGACCATTGACCTGCGCCGTGCCGGACTCCGCCTGGCCACCGGCGGGGTCGGCTACTACCCGGGATCCGACTTCGTCCATCTGGATACCGGCCGCGTCCGCAGCTGGTAAGCTTCCCCGGCGCCTCCCGCGCGTTAGACTGCGAACCGTGCGCGTCTGCCCAGCCCTCCTCTTCGCATTGCTCCTGTCAGGTATGACCTCGGGCGCGGTTCCCGCTTCTGCAGGTGAATGCCGGGCCCTGGTGAGGCCCCTGCTCCTCGACAGCCATCCGGCCCGGAAGGCTCTTCAGCAGGTGCAGTCCCTGTGCCGTGCTGAAGCCGAGGCAGGGGATGCGGAGGCGACCTACCAGCTGGCATTCTTCGCCCTGGGCCTGGGAGGCAACTGGCAGCCTGAGCAGGCGCTTCCCCTGATTCGCTCGGCCGCAGACCGGGGCGTCACCGAAGCCCAGTACTGGCTGGCCTGGCAGTCGGAGTCCGGACCCGAACTGCCCCACGACCCGGCCATCGCCTTGCGCTGGTACGAGACGGCTGCCGCAGGGAGGCATCGGCTGGCGCTGCAGCGGCTCGCCGACGCCTCGGAACGGGGGGAGCTCGGGCTGCCGGTCGACGCGCGCAAGGCACTCGCCTACCGGGTGCAGATCCGTCGCTGCGAAGAGGAACTCGCCCGCGCCAGGCAGTGAACTTGTGAGTTTACTGCGGGACCTGTGACGTGGGTCTCTTAACTTCCGGGCCGGGCTGCCGATCAAAGAACTGATCAGGGTTTGGACGTCCGTCGACATGGGCTGGCCGGAGTCAGTAACGTACCTGCTACTCGTGGTACTGGGGTATG
>JBBQJK010000100.1:0-7299 GCA_038325835.1 Gammaproteobacteria bacterium | reverse complement strand
AGTAGTCCAGGTTGCGCTTCAGGTCCGGACCGGGGTTGGCGCCATTGATGCCCTGGACGCGGGTCTGCACCACCGCAGCGGTGATCGCCTCCTGGCGCAGTGGAATGGTCGGGTAAGTTCCGTCGGCGCGGACCATCGGTTCGGCGGGGGCATTGCTCATGGGTCTGATCTCTTGGCTGGCTGGGTTGGGGCTATGATGTGGTCATGATGTTAATACATCTCGCCGAGCGGCTGGGGGCCGCATGAGCGTGGTTCGACGCGGCAAAGTGGCGCCCGACCATGCCCTGCGCAGCCCCCGGTACGTCCAGGTGTACTCGGCGATCCGGGACTGGATCTACCAGGGCACTTACAAACCTGGCCAGCGCCTGCCTACCGAAAGCGAGCTGGGCGACCTGTTCGAGTTGTCCCGGATCACGATCCGCAAGGCCGTCGACATGCTGGTGGATGAAGAGCTGGTGACGCGCCAGGCTGGGCGCGGCACCTTTGTCGTCGACGACCTCGCTGACGCTCCGGTCCTGGGTGACATGGAGCAGTTGTTGCGCAAGGTTCAGCGGCTGGGACGGAACACGCGGGTCGCCCGGGCGGAGGTCCAGGAACTGGAGGCGGATGCGGAAACCCGCAAGGACCTGCAGCTGGCCCCGGGTGCCCGGGTGCAGCGCGCTTCCCACGTGCGGTTACTGGAGAAAGAGCCGATCGGCTACGTGGTGACCTACGTCCCCGCCGCGCTGCATGTGCGCTTTGACCTCAACGAACTCAACGAGAGCCCGATGCTGACGCTGCTGGAACGCAAGGGCGTGGACATTGCATCCGGCGACCAGGTCATTACCGCCACGCTGGCTGACGCGCGTCTTGCAGGACTACTGGGTACCGCGGTGGGCGCGCCGCTGCTGCATATCCGGCTGATGGTTTTCGACAGTCGGCGCCGGCCCGTGGAACGGCTGGTGGCTTGGTACCGGGCCGACCACTACCAGCACCACGTCCATCTCACCCGGATGAGTCGCTGACGCGGCGTCACGCGGGGCTTGCTTTGACTAAGGTACCGGATATCCTCTGCGCATAAACAAGAGCAGTCTCGGCCAAACCAAGCGTTGCGGCCGCAGCCGGGAACTGACGACGGATTCGCATCGGGATCCGATAGTGAGGAGCACAATCAAATTATGGTTCTCCAGGGGACATTAAGTTTAATGAGCCGGAATGAGGTGACTGAAAGCCCTGCAAGCCCGCGCTGCGGTGGCAGCCTGCGCGCTCTGATCGGTGCGCTCGTCCTGGCCGGCGCTGCGCTGGCCCAGGCCCATCCCCAGGTCGATCCGGCCACCATCGATACGGGCCACCCGACCGGTCACGTGCGGGATCGGGGTAACCAGACGTGGCCGCCCCAGCCCCCGGGGATCCAGGCGGTCGTACCCCTGACCACGGCCAGCGAAGAGGCGCTGGTCGCCGACGCGCGGGAACGCCGCGCCGCCGGCCGGGAGCGCCTGGCCGGCCTGCGCGCCGACGTGCGCCAGGCACTGGGGCCGCGCTTCACCCGCGCCAAGATGGTGGAGGCCCGCAACAAGTCCGGCGCCGCCCTGCCGGCCAAACTCGTCTATTTCAGCCACTCGACGAACAGCACTGTCGAGGTCACCGTTGACGACCGGCAGGTGCTCAACGTGCGGACCGTTCCGGCGACGGAGTACCAGCCGGAAATCACGGCTGCCGAGGCACTCGAGGCCGAGGGTATTGCCCGCACTCACTTTGCCGCCGGGGGCCAGGCCCGGGTGGCGGAGCTGAAGTCCTTTGCCATCCTGGCCTACCAGCCCAGTGGCAAGGGCTTCTATGCCACGCGGGTCCTGTATGTCTCCTTCCATCTCAACAGTGACGCTCCCCCGGAGTACGTCGCCTGGGTTGATCTGACCCAGCGTCGGGTGCTGCGCTCCCGGCAGGAGGGCCAATGAGCGTTGTCCGCCGGCTGAGCGTGTTTCCGGCCCTGGTCCTCGGGTTCACCCTGCAGACCAGCGTGGCGGCGCCTGTCTCCTGGCAGGGCTGGACTTTTGACTACGAAGTCAGCGGCAACGACGACGGGCTGTCGCTCACGAATGTAGCGTTTCAGGGCCGTCCCTTGCTGAAGCGGCTCAGCCTTCCGGTCGTGCGGGTGTTCTACGACAGCAGTGCCTGCGGACCCTATGCTGATCGTCTCGGTGGGGCCCTCTCACCGATACCCTGGGCGGGTAACGCGACGGTGGCCCAGCGGCAATTCATGCTTAATGGCCAGCAGTGGTACGAGATCGGTATTCGTGACCAGATCGGCAGCTACGACCTGTACCAGGTTTACTACCTGGGTGCCGACGGCACCATCGATGCCCACCTCTACAGCAAGGGCCTGCAGTGCGTGGTGAACCATGTCCACTACCCGAACTGGCGGATCGACTTCGATCTCGACGGCCCTGCTGCGGATCAGATCCTGCGGGACAGCGGAGCGGGCTTTGCCATCGTCCCGGCGGAGTTCGATCTGGACGCGGTGTCGGCGGTCAATCACGCGTGGCGCGTGCGGGATGCCACCACGGGGCTGCACGTGGACGTGCTCCCGGGCTTTCCGGATTTCGTCATTCCTGATGGCAGCACGACAGTGCCCGTTACGGCCTACAACAACAACACCGTGTTCGGCCGGTTCTACCGCCTGAGTGAAGACGAGGGCTGGCCCTACGGCCCCAACACGCAGGTGCCCTACAACAACGGCGAGAGTCTTCTTGGCACCGACACGGTTCTCTGGTACGAAGCCTTTCTGCCCCATAGCTCTTCAGACGGTTCGGCCCTGTGGCACTCGACGGGTGTCCGGTTGGTAGCCAACCTTGCCGGCAGTCCGCCACCACCGCCACCACCGCCGCCCCGCCCACCCAGACCCAGTCCTTCACCAGTGGCGCGGTAGCGATACTCGACAATCGCGCAGGCTCGCCCTATCCCTCGACAGTCAGCGTGCCGGGCCTCAGCGGCACGGTCAGCAAGGTCACCGTCCGCCTGGACGGCCTGACCCATACCTACCCGTCGGACATTGATCTGGCCCTGGTGGGCCCCGGCGGCCAGGCCGTGATGCTGATGTCCGATGTGGGTGGTGGGGACGACGTCAACGGCGTAACGCTGACCTTCGACGCGGGTGCGCTGGCCGCACTGCCCGCCGGGTCGATTTCAAGCGGCGTGTATCGTCCGACGGACAGTGGCGGGGGGGATGTTTTTGCAGCGCCGGCTCCGGGCGGCGCCTATGGCACCAACCTCGTCGTTTTCAACGGCGTGTCACCCGCTGGCACCTGGCGCCTTTACGTCAGGGACGACGAGGGTAGCGACTTCGGTTCCCTGACGGGCTGGGTGCTGACGATCGAGACTACCGGCGGGACGCCTCCGCCACCTGACTCCACGCCAGACGCGTTTGTCTTTACGGACGTGACCAGCGCCGCCTTGAGCACTCTCCAGACCTCCAATGCCGTGGTGATCACCGGCGTCAATACCGCGGCCCCCGTCAGTGTCACGGGCGGTGAGTACGCCATCGGCTGCACCGGGGCCTTCAGCACGGCAGCAGGCACGGTCACCAGCAATCAGACGGTTTGTGTCCGGCACACGAGCGCGGCCGCAAATTCGGTAACGACGAACACGACGCTCACCGTCGGCGGCGTCGCCGATACCTTCACCAGCACGACGCAGCCGGTGCCGGGTCCTGGCGGCGCGCAGGCCTTCGCAGGTGGTGCAGTCTCGATACTCGACAATCGGGGCGGGTCACCATATCCGTCCACCGTCAGCGTAACGGGCATGATCGGCACCCTCACCAAGGTCACCGTGCGCCTCGATGGCCTGACTCACTCCTACCCGGACGATATTGATGTCGCGCTGGTGGCTCCCGGCGGCCAGGCCGTCCTGCTGATGTCTGACGTCGGCGGTGCTGCCGGCTTGGCCGGTGTGTCCCTCACCTTCGACTCGGCGGCCCCGGGCGTACTGCCCGACGCCACCCAGATCGTGGCGGGCGTCTACCGGCCGACTAACGTTGGTGCTGCCGACGCCTTTCCGGCCCCGGCGCCTGCTGGCACCTATGGCACGGCGCTCACGGCCTTCAATGGCTTCGATCCGAACGGCACCTGGCGCCTTCACGTCGTGGACGACGAGGGTGGCGACGTGGGTTCGCTGACGGGCTGGGTGCTGACGGTGTCGGCCACGAACACACCGCCGCCGCCCGACGCCATCCCGGACCCGTATGCCTTTGCGGACGTCAGCAACGCTGCCGTCAGCACACTCCAGACCTCGGGGGCGGTGACCATCACGGGCATCAACACGCCCGCACCGGTCACCGTTGTTGGCGGCGAGTATGCGGTGGGCTGCAGCGGGGCCTTCACGACCGCCCCGGGCACGGTGACGAACAACGAGACGGTCTGTGTCCGGCACACGAGCGCTGGCGCCTTTGCCACGGCCACGAACACCGCGCTGACCGTTGGCGGGGTTACGGACACCTTCACCAGCACGACACTGCTGGCACCAGGCTCCAGCGGGACCCAGGCTTTTGCTGGCGGCGCCATCTCCCTGCTCGACAATCGGGCGGGTGCGCCTTATCCCGCGACGGCCAGCGTGGTCAACATGGGCGGCACACTCACCAAGGTCACCGTCCGGATTGACGGCCTGAGCCACACCTATCCGTCGGACATCGATCTGGCGCTGGTGGGTCCCGGCGGCCAGGTGGTCATGCTCATGTCCGATGTGGGCGCGGGCAATGACCTGAACGGCGTGTCCCTGACCTTCGACGCGAGCGCGGCCGCTGTGCTGTCAAACGCCGGGCAGATCGCCAGCGGGGTCTTCCGGCCGACCAACAACGGCGCGACGGATGCCTTCCCGGCCCCGGCCCCTGCCGGCAACTATGGCACCAGCCTCGCGGTGTTCACCGGGCTGTCCCCCAATGGCACCTGGCGGTTGTATGGTCTGGATGACGAGGGCGGCGACGTGGGCGCGCTGACCGGCTGGGTGTTGACGTTGACGACTCAGTAGGCGTTCTGCTCCGCCAGTAGAGGCCTAGCACCCGCTGAGGCTGTTGATCCACGCGGTCAGCAGACTGGCCCCAGCGGTATCCACAAGGCTGGACGCCACCGGTGGCATGCCCAGAGAATCCCGCCGGTTCGCTCGGGCAAGCACGACGGACCGGGCGGCATTCCCCGGCGCAATCAGCCGCGCATCGGTAATCCCGAGGTTCCCGGACTGGGGAACGACATTGCACACCAGCGTTGCGGCCAGCGGGGTGGAGTAGCGCAGGTCCATGGAGGAGGGCGTCGGCCCGCCGGGCTGGTGGCACTGGGCGCAGTTCGTGTGCAGCCAGGCACGGGCCCGCAGGTTGAGGGTCTGGGTGGTATCCGTCGAGTCCGCCAGGGCCGGCAAACTGCCGGGCGGTCCGGGCAACGGGGCGCTGAACAGGCCGATGGCGGCGAGCGTCGCCAGCTGATTCGACGTCCGGTTGGTCGCCGGGTAAATCAGGTGGCTGTTGAGCTGGGCCGTCTCGACGCCCAGCGAAAAGCCGGCCGCAGCGGTGTGGCACTGCATGCACTGGCCTTCACTCGGGTAGATCCACGTCTGCCCGCTGACCTGGCGCGTCTTGCCGCCGACCACGCGCGTGGCCGCAGTCTGCGCGGCGTTCCATTCGTAGGTGTACCCGGCCCACACACCGTCCGGATGACGCATGAGGAGCCGTGTCTCGATCAGCTGGCCGGCCAGCCGCATCGACTTCATCAGCACCGACCTTGCGGGGAAATCGAAATCGCCACCCGCCGTCAGGGTGACGGTCGTGCCATTCGGCACCGCGAGGTAGCGTTCCTTCCCCGCGTTGTCTGCCCAGAACTGCGCGTTCACCCCGAAGGGAATGACCCCGGCGCCCGGCTGCGTGGGACTGCCGGCGGCCACGCAACCGGTGGCGGCCAGGGACGCGGGGATGGTGTCCGGCGTGCCGCCGGCGGCAGGCATCAACCGGTGGATCCGCCCGGCAAAGATGTCGGCGAAGTACAGTTCCCCGTCTTCGCCGAGGCCGAAGGTGGTGATGTTGTAAGGCGTATCGATGAGCTGGTCGTTGCTGTAACCACCCTGGCCATCGTTTTCCAGTGCCCAGATTCGGCCTGAGCCGTAGTCGGCGAACACATACCGTCCCTGGAGGCTCGGAATGGCGGTGCCCCGGTACACGTAGCCGCCGGTGATGGAGACGTCGCCATTCACGTGGGGGTAGTCGCTGACCGGCTCTTTCAGTCCGGAAACGGCGCAGGCCCCGGGCCCCGGAAGGAATCCTTCCCGGCAGTTCCAGCCGTAGTTGCCGCCCTTCTCGATGCGGTTGACTTCCTCGCGATTGCCCTGGCCCACGTCGCCGGCCCAGAGGTCGCCCGTGGGCCGGTCGAAACTCCACCGAAACGGATTGCGCAGCCCGCTGGCATAGATTTCCGGACAGCTTCCGGCATTGGCCGCCGGCCCGCATTTCGGACTGGCGGCAAAGGGATTGTCCGCAGGGGTCAGGTACCCCGGCAGCGGGTAGGTCACGCCCACCACATTGATGCGCAGCATCTTCCCGAGCAGGCGGGTGTTGTTCTGCGCATAGCCGAAGGGATCGTTGGCGTCACCGCCATCGCCGAGCCCGAGGTACAGGGAGCCGTCGGCGCCGAAGGCGATATCGCCCCCGTTATGGTTGTTGAAGGGCTGATTGACGGTCAGCAGGATCTGTTCGGTGGTGACCGTGGGTGTGGTTACGTTGTTCAGGATGACGCGCGAGACCTTGGACACCATCGCGCTCGCGGGGTCCCCCGTGTAGGACACGAAGACCTGCGGCACTGTCGGGTAGCTGGGGTGAAAGGCCATCCCGAGCAGTCCGCCTTCGCCGCTGTCATTGACCCGCGTGGAAAAGTCGAGCCAGGTCGTGACGACGGCCGGGTTGCTGGCGCTGAACACTTTGACCCGACCCGTCTTTTCCAGCACGAACCACCGGGACGGATCGCCCGGCGCCTGCAGGATCTTGACCGGCTGGGACAGCGCCGGTGCGGTTGGAAAGGCGTCAACGGTCGCCACCGTCGCGTTGCCGTCCGGTCGCAGCGGCGCGATGCAGGTGGTGTTGGACGGTCGGGAGTTCAGGCCGGTGGCAGCGGCGTAGGGGCCCGGCGCCTTGCCGAACCAGGACTTCAGCAGGGCGCCGTCCTGGGAATCCACGATGCCGCCCGACCTTGCCGATCAGGCGGAAAAACAGCACATATGCAATGCCGGTGCACACCACACCCACGGCCAGCAGGGCCAGCCACGCAGTGGCGCTGGGTGTCTGGTCGGGCC
>JBBQJK010000099.1:0-7326 GCA_038325835.1 Gammaproteobacteria bacterium | reverse complement strand
ATTCAGCACCATTTTCTGACGGCAGCGATCCCGCCCGCGACGGAAAGCTGGAACTACAACGGCAGCTTCACCGATGGGAAGTTCCTGGTCAGCGCGATCGGTCCACGGCAGACCGTTGCGCCCGCGAGCTCGGCCCAGTTCAGCTCGAAGCTCTTCATCGGGCCCAAATTGCAGGACCAGCTGAAAGCCGCGGCGCCGGGGCTCGAGCTCACCGTGGACTACGGTCGGTTGACCCTGCTGGCC
The DNA here is from genome assembly GCA_038325835.1 of Gammaproteobacteria bacterium. Taxonomy (GTDB): domain Bacteria; phylum Pseudomonadota; class Gammaproteobacteria; order Steroidobacterales; genus SHZI01. The sequence continues at coordinate 7,083 of JBBQJK010000099.1, read as the reverse complement.
CAGCCCATGTTCTGGTTGCTGGACACTGTGCATGGCCTTGTCCACAACTGGGGGCTGACGATCATCCTGGTGACCTTCTTGATCAAACTGGTGTTCTACAAGCTCAGCGAGACGAGCGGGCGGTCGATGGCCGGCATGCGCAAGTTACAGCCACGCATGAAGGCCCTCCAGGAGCGTTATAAGGACGACCGCCAGGCAATGAGTTCGGCGCTGATGGAGCTCTACAAGAAGGAGAAGATCAATCCTGCCGCGGGCTGCCTGCCCATGCTGGTGCAGATTCCATTCTTCATCGCGTTCTATTGGGTGCTGCTCGAGAGCGTCGAGATGCGCCAGGCACCGTTTGCGCTCTGGATTACCGACCTGTCGTCACGGGACCCGTTCTTCATCCTGCCCCTGCTGATGGGTGCGGCCATGTTCCTCCAGCAAAAGCTGAACCCGCCACCGCCAGACCCGGTGCAGGCCAAGATCATGCAGATCATGCCCATCGTGTTCACCGGGTTCTTCGCCTTCTTCCCGGCGGGCCTCGTGCTCTACTGGCTCACCAACTCCGTGCTGTCCATCGCCCAGCAATGGCGCATCAACAAGGTGCTGGGCGCCGACTAGTTTGTCCGCCGGGCAGCCATCCGGCACGACCATCGTCGCCCGGGCGACCCCGGCGGGCCGGGGCGGGGTGGGCATCGTCCGGATCTCGGGACCTGGCGTTCGCGGCATAGCCGCCGCCGTACTCGGCAGTTGCCCGGAGCCGCGCCTGGCCACACTCCGCGCTTTCCGGGACGGCGACGGGCAGACCCTAGATACCGGCCTGGCGTTGTACTTTCCCGCGCCAGATTCCTCCACGGGTGAAGACGTGTTGGAGCTGCAGGCCCACGGTGGACCCGTGCTTCTGGACATGCTTTTGGCCCGGGTTGTCGCCCTCGGTGCCCGCCTGGCCAGGCCCGGCGAGTTCTCCGAGCGGGCCTTCCTCAATGACAAGCTGGACCTGCTGCAGGCGGAAGCCGTGGCTGATCTCATCGATGCCGGATCGCAAGCGGCGGCGCGGGCCGCGCAACGTTCCCTATCCGGCGAGTTCTCGGCGGCGATTCTCGGCCTCAACGAGCAGGTGACGGCGCTCCGCATGTACGTGGAAGCGGCGATCGACTTTCCCGAGGAGGAGATCGATTTTCTCGGGACCGATGAGCTGAGCCGTCGTCTGGACACAGTGGCCGCCGAGTTCACGCGTCTTGAGGCGGCCGCCCGCCAGGGCCGGCTGCTCCGGGATGGCATTCACGTGGTGATTGCCGGGCGTCCCAACAGTGGCAAGTCGAGCCTGCTGAACCGGCTGGCGGGCTACGAGGCGGCGATCGTTACCGACCAGCCGGGCACCACCCGGGACCTGGTGCGGGAGCACCTGGAGATCGACGGCCTGCCGGTGCACATCGTGGACACCGCCGGACTGCGGGAGACCAGTGATGTGGTGGAGCGGGAAGGGGTGCAGCGCGCCCGTGGTCAGCTGGCCGTGGCGGATCTCACGCTGCTGGTGGTGAATGCCAGCGATCCAGCGCCCCTCGACACCCTGCTGGCCGAGGTGCCAGCAGGCGTTCCGGTGATCATCGTACGGAACAAGATTGACCTGACCGGCGAATCAGCCGGGCTGCATGCGGAGCAGAAGCCTGTGCTTGTGAAGCTGTCGGCGCTGACCGGGGCGGGCCTCGATGAGCTGCGGCAAGCCATCAAGACGCGGGCCGGCTTCGGTGACCCGGGCGAAGGCACGGTGATAGCCCGGCAGCGGCATCTGGACAGCATCCGCCGGGCGCGGGACCATTTCGAGGCCGGGCGGGAGCATCTGGAAGTGAATCGGGCGGGGGAGTTGCTGGCCGAGGAATTGCGGGCGGCGCAGCTGGCGCTGGCAGAGATCACGGGGGAGTTTACGAGCGACGATCTGCTGGGGGAGATCTTCGGGAAGTTCTGTATTGGCAAGTGATCAGCGACTGTTGGCCTGACTGCTCCCCCTGCGAACTGAAGCCCACTTTGGCTCGGCCAAGCGTGACATCACGCACGGATACCGAGCCCTCCGTCCCGCTAACGTGACCCTGGTGTGCTGGCTGCCCCTCTGGATGGGCCGGCACAGTTCATCGTGGGCAAGGGCGCATGGGCCGCAGCTTCGGCAATCGGATATTTCTGGTGATCCTGGGCCTCGTCGCCCTGATCCAGTCCGTCACCGTGGTGGCGTCACTGGACGCCCTGCGAAGCGATGCCATTCAGAAAGCCAATCACGAGCTGGAAGTCGGTCAGAGGGTCTTCGACCAGTTGCTCGCAGAGAGGGCGACGCAGTTGTCGACGACCGTCCGGATCCTGGCGAGTGACTACGGCTTCAAGGAAGCCATTGCGACCGCCGATATCCCCACCATCGAGTCAGTGATGACCAATCACGGCGGCCGCGTAAGGGCCGATCTGGCTGCCTTCATTGCCCCTGATGGCTCGATCGTCACGAGTACCATGCCTTTGACCGAAGGTGCTTCTGCCAGTGAGCCTGCCAAGTTTCCCTTCGGCCAACTCCTGGCCGAAGCCACGACCGTTGCTTCACGTACTGACGCCATTCTCGTTCCTGGCGCTGGCGCCTTTCAGGTTGTGGTCACGCCCGTGCGTGCTCCGGAACTGATTGGTTGGGTCTGCATCGGTTTCCGGATCGACGATGCCCTCGCCCTCAGGTTCAAGGAACTGACCAGCCTCGATGTCTCATTTTCGCCTACATCCAGTCATGACCTGCTCGCTTCAACCCTGCCCGCCAGCGTTCGCACTGCGATGCCGGCTGTGCTTGGTATGGCCGGCGATTTGCGCGAGCGCCCCGTCGAACTGCAGGTGGCGGGCCTCGGCTACCTCACTCTCCAGTCGCCACTGCCTGGTGCCGGCCAGGCGCTCGTCGCCGTCCTTCAGACGTCCATGGATCAGGCACTGGAGGGCTTTCGCAGCCTGGTTTCTAAGGTCCTGATTATCGTCGGCTTTGCGCTGGGTCTCGCGATGGCCGCAGCGCGACTCGTGGCCAACACCGTGACCCGCCCGCTCCGGGAGCTTGCCGATGCCGCGCGGCGAATCGCAGGCGGGTTCTACGGCGAGAAAATTGCGATGGCCCGGCAGGACGAGTTCGGTCTTGTGTCCAGCGCGTTCAACGACATGCAGGAAGGCATTGCCCAACGCGAGGCGCGCATCGTCCATCAGGCCCGCCACGATGGCCTCACGGGCCTGCCGAACCGGCTGGCACTGCGCGACCGGATTGGCGTCGCCCTGGCACGCTCGGCCCGGAGTCACCAGACTGGTGCGCTGCTACTGGTGGATATCGTAGCGTTCAAGGCCATCAATGACGCGCTCGGGCATCACACGGGCGACAGCGTCCTGCAGGAACTCAGTCGCCGGATGGTCGCCCAGGCAAGAGGTGCCGATACCGTGGCCCGCTATGGTGGTAACGGCTTTGTGCTGCTGCTGGAGGACGCGGGCGAAGCCGAGGTCCGCCAGGCGGCTAAGCGGGTCCTGGCCATTACAGCGGAACCACTGCGCCTTCCTGAGGCCCAGGTCCGCATTGAGCTGACGGTGGGTGTCTGCCTTTTTCCGGCGCACGGTGAGGACGCCGAGACGCTCCTCCGGCGAGTGGAGATCGCTATGTACTCGGCCCGCAGCGGCGGGCGCGCTGTCGACTTTTACGCCAAGGGCCTGGACGAGAGCCACCTGCGCCGCCTGAGTCTGCTCAACGAACTTACCGCGGCGCTTGATCAGGACCAGATGGAGATCTACTACCAGCCGAAGATCGATCTCCCCACCCGCCAGGTGCGGCAGGCCGAGGCGCTGGTCCGCTGGGTTCATCCCACCCGTGGCGTCATAGCACCCGACGAGTTCATTGCCCTTGCAGAGCAATCCGGCCTCATCGGGCAGCTGACGCAACTGGTACTGCGCAAGGTTATTCGGCAAATCCGACACTGGAGCTCGCTGGGTATAGAACTGGCTGTGTCCGTCAACGTGTCGGCGCTGGACGTGACGGAGGAGGGCTTCGCGGATCGGGTCCTGGAACTGCTGCGGGAGAACGGCGTGCTCGCAACCCAGCTCACGCTGGAGATGACCGAAAGTACCGTCATTCGGGACGTCAACCTCACGCGGGACGTGATGAAACGGCTGCGCAACGCCGGCGTGCACTTCTCAATCGACGACTTCGGGACGGGCTATTCATCACTGGCCCAGCTTCGCAGTCTCCCCCTGCACGAACTGAAGATCGACAAGTCCTTTGTCCTCAACCTCACGACGAGCCAGGAGGACGTCCTCATCGTCCGTTCCACGATAGAACTTGCCCACAACATGGGCCTGGTCGTGTGCGCCGAGGGGGTGGAGTCCGAGGGAGCAGCCGCCCTGCTGCTCAGTCTGAACTGCGATGTCGGCCAGGGTTTCTGCTTCAGCAGGCCAGTGCCGGCTGGTGCATTTGTCGAGTGGCTGACCCGGCATGAACTCGAGCTGACCGCCACCAGCCAGTCCGAGGTGGCGGTTAGCGCAATACGACTGCCTGCATACCATCTAAGAACACCCGATGCTCCAGCTGGAGCTTGACGGCCCCCGCCAGCGTCCGGTGTGTGACTTACCGCACGCCTCACGCGGGCATCGAGCGCGGTACCCGGCGAGACCCCGCTCCTAGCCCTGACTCAGCACGGCAAAACAAGGTTGTTTCGGGGGGCTCATCACAGACCTTCCACTCAGCCGGCGGTACGTTCTCTGGCCTCCACGGAATTAGGTCAAATCCGGCATGGGTTCGGGCGACATGAACTGGGTACTGACGACTCTGATCGTGCTCGTCAGCACGGCCGCCGGACCCGTTGCTCTCGGGGGCCAGGCAGTGTCTATCGTGGTGACAGGTCGCGATGGCCAGCCCGCTGCTGGCGTGGCGCTGTACCTGCCTGATGTCCGCACACCGACGACCCTGCCACCCGTGGTGGTCGATCAGCGAGGCGAGGCCTTCGTGCCAGTCGTCTCGATCGTGTCCGTTGGGACTGAGGTGCAGTTCACCAACAGCGACCGGACCAGTCATCACGTGTACTCGTTCTCCCGGCCCAATAATTTCGAGTTGCCGCTCTACAAGGGCAATGGCCGTCTCTCAAGTCGTTTTGCCCACGAGGGCGTCGTCGTACTTGGCTGCAATATCCATGACTCGATGCTCGGCTATGTCCTGGTCGTGGAGTCGACTCGACTGGGAATCACCGGGCCTGACGGCCGCCTTACTCTGGCAGAGGTCCCGGCTGGTCGGCATAGCGTCCGGGCCTGGGCGCCCGGGCTGGACCGGGAAAACCCGCCCGAAATAGGTATCGTCGAGGTCGGCGATGTGGCACCAGTCCAGGTCTCGTTCCAGCTCGCGTCCACCAGTGCAGTCCCGGCGCCGAAGAAGCGCGGGTCGCTGGCCGGGAGTGACTACTGATGAACACCCGCCCCGGCGTCATCGCGCTGATACTTCTCGGCCTGCAGGCGGCTCCGCTGGCTGCTGCCGGGGAGTCCGTTGCGGATGACGATCGCCACGTCTTCACCGGGGCGGTGGATCTCAGTGCCATCGACATCTCGTCGCCGTTCACGACCTGGCTCGACCACGGCGAGGGGAAACTGCGTTACGACGAGGATGACGATACCCTGCAGGTCACGCGGGCGTTTCTGGAATATCGGGGGCGCGTGACTTCAACTGTCGTTGCTCACGGCGTCCTGAATATCCAGGACACGAAGGAAAAGTCGGTGGACCTGACGGAGGCATTCCTGGAGTGGCGCCCCGTGCCCACCACGCCCTGGCGTCTCCGCACCCGCATCGGCGCGTTCTACCCGAAACTCTCGCTGGAGAATGTGGATGCCGGATGGAGCAATGCCTACGCCCTGTCCGCATCGGCCATCAACACCTGGATTGGGGAAGAGTTGCGAACCTTTGGTTCCGAGGTGCGAGTCAGTCGTGTGTTCTCCGAGCTGCCTCTGGCGCCGGAGATCGCGTTCGAGGGGGCCATCTTCTATGGCAATGACCCAACCGGGGCACTCCTCAACCGCAGGGGTTGGGCGATCCACGATCGCCAGACTGGCATCACGAGTGCCTTACCGTTGCCGGACGCGTCAGCGATTGAACCCTGGATTCCCATGCCGAGCGACTCCGCCAGTTTCAAACCCTTCGAGGAGATCGATCACAGGCCCGGCTTCTACGGCGGTGCGGAGTGGCGGATGGGCGAGTCATTCCGGCTCAAATTCTTTCGCTACAACAACCACGGCGATCCCGAAGCCCAGGACGGCTCCAGTTATGCGTGGCGAACGCGCTTTGACCATCTGGGCCTGCAGTTCACGCTGCCCGGCGACATCGGCGTGATCAGTCAGTGGATTGACGGCTACACTCGCATGGGGCCGGACCTTGGCCCCTGGCATGTCTGGGACTCCGATTTCGACGCACGATTCCTGCTGCTGACGCGAGCCTTTGGCAGGCACCGCCTGACGGCCCGGTACGACGCTTTCGACGTGAAGCCCTACAACGATCCGGAGGGCTACACCAATCGGGATCAGGGTCACGCGTGGACGGCGGGCTATCTTTTTAACTGGTCAGAACGCCTCCGCCTTGGGGTCGAGTACCTGACGATTGCCACGGAGCACTGTGACACCGACCAGTGCGCCTGGGTATTCAGCGGGCTGCCAAGGACGACGCACCAGAACCAGGTGCAACTATCCCTGCGCTGGCAGTTTCACAAGCGCTTGTAGGGCCGCCTCTTGAAGGCGCGCGGGCGGGACGGATCCACCTGCTTGGCCAGCCTCTGCATCGGACAGTAAGCTACGTCCCGTGAACGTCACTACCCACCGGGCTGCCCGCCTGTTCGTCGTCCTCGCCGGGATCTTCGTCGCCAATGCGATCCTTGCGGAATTCGTCGGCATCAAGATCTTCGCAGTCGAGCCCACGCTGGGCCTTCAGCCCTTCAACTGGGAACTGTTCGGGCAGACCGGCACCCTGAACTTCACGTCCGGCGTAATCCTCTGGCCGGTGGTCTTCCTCATGACGGACGTGGTGAACGAATACTACGGCGTCAAGGGTGTGCGGTTCCTGTCCTTTCTGGCGGTCGCGCT
>JBBQJK010000098.1:0-7344 GCA_038325835.1 Gammaproteobacteria bacterium | reverse complement strand
CCGGGATCCGGTCGGGGGTTGCCCCTGGGACCGGGAGGAGGTTTTCGGGTCGATTGCGCCCTCCACCATAGAAGAGGCGTATGAGGTCGCGGATGCGATCGACCGGGACGACCTGACGGACCTGCGGGACGAACTGGGTGATCTGTTGCTCCAGGTCGTCTTTCACGCCCAGATGGCGCAGGAGATCCAGGCGTTCGACTTTGGTGATGTCGTGGCGGCCATCAGCGAGAAGATGGTGCGTCGGCATCCCCACGTCTTCGGGACCGCGGTCGTCGCCACGGCCAGCGCCCAGAAGGACGCCTGGGAAGGGCTCAAGGCCGAGGAACGTGAGCGGCGCGGCGGTGACACGTCGGCGATGGCCGGCGTCGGCCAGGCACTCCCCGCACTGATACGGGCAGAAAAGATCGGCAAGCGCGCCGCGCGCGTCGGTCTCGACTGGCCCGATGCCCAGGGCGTGGTGGAGAAGGTCCGGGAAGAACTGGACGAAGTAACCGCTGCCCTCCGCCTGAACCAGCAAGCCGCTGTGGAGGAAGAGGTGGGCGACCTCCTGCTGGCCTGCACGAGCCTCGCCCGGCATTGCCACGTGGACCCGGAGCAGGCGCTCCGGCAAGCGAGCCGCAAGTTCGAGGCCCGGTTCCGGCGCGTCGAGGCGGCAGTCCGGCAACAGGGCCTGGAGTGGCTGACGCTCCGCCCGGAGCAACTTGACGAACTGTGGGAAGCTGCCAAGCGACACCCGTCATAACCCCGCCTGAAGCCCTGTGGCATAGTCACCGCGCATGATTGATTCAACAGTGAATGTCGGCTGGCACCCCGCCAGCTGGCGGGACCGTACGGCGGGGCAGATTCCTGCATACAGAGACCAGCAACGCGCCGCGGCGGTGATGGCGGAGCTTGCCCGTTTGCCGCCCCTGGTGACCTCCTGGGAAGTCGATGCCCTCAGGGACCAGCTGGCCCTGGCCGGCGACGGCAAGGCTTTCGTCCTGCAGGGTGGGGACTGCGCCGAGTCTTTTGCCGACTGCCGCTCGGACGCCATCGTCACCAAGCTCAAGATCCTGCTGCAGATGAGCGTCGTGATTGTCTCCGGGCTGAAGCGGCCGGTGGTGCGGGTGGGGCGCATGGCGGGGCAGTACGCTAAGCCGCGCTCCACCGACACCGAAACGCGGGGCGCCGAGACGCTGCCGAGCTACCGGGGTGACATCATCAACCGCAATGCGTTCACCCCGCAGGACCGTGAGCCGGATCCGGAACTTATGTTGCGGGCCTACGAGCGCTCGGCCCTGACCCTGAACTTCGTGCGCTCCCTGATCGACGGTGGTTTTGCCGATCTCCATCACCCGGAAAACTGGGATCTCGACTGGGTTCAGCATTCGCCACTCGCTGACCAGTACCACCGTCTCGTGCAGACGGTATCCGACGGCCTCGATTTCTTTGAGAGTCTCACCGGCAAGTCCATCGACCAGGCGCGGCGGGTCGACTTCTTCACAGGCCACGAGGGACTGCACCTGCCCTATGAGCAGGCCCAGACGCGCTTTATCGAGCGCCGGCAGGGCTGGTACGACCTGACCACGCATTTTCCCTGGATCGGGGTGCGCACGAGCCACATCGACGGCGCCCACGTGGAGTACTTTCGCGGCATCAGCAACCCCATCGGCCTGAAGATCGGACCGGACACCAGCCCGGCAGCCCTGCGGGGGTTGTTGCAGACCCTGAACCCGGCGAACCGCCCCGGCAGGCTGACACTGATTCACCGGCTTGGCGCAGCGCGGATTCGCCAAGTGCTGCCGGAACTCATTGCCACCGTGAACGAGGCGGGCGCGCGCGTGGTCTGGATCTGTGACCCCATGCACGGCAATACGGAGACGGCCACGTCCGGACTCAAGACCCGGCGCCTGGAAAACATTTTTCTTGAACTGGATGCCGCTTTTGAGGTGCACCGCGCGGCGGGTTCCCACCTGGGTGGTGTGCATCTCGAACTGACCGGTGAGCACGTGACCGAGTGCACCGGTGGCGCCCGAGGCCTCACCGACTCGGACCTGGAGAGGGACTATCGCACCCAGGTCGATCCCCGCCTGAACTACGAGCAGGCGATGGAAGTCGCCCTGCGGATCGCTGGTCATGGACGAGGCGTTTGACAGCAAGGCGTTCCTGGCGTCACTGACGCACCGGCCCGGCGTGTACCGGATGCTGGCAGGCAGGGACACGGTCCTGTATGTCGGCAAGGCCCGGGATCTGCGCAAGCGGGTCTCCACCTACTTCGGCAGAAAGGCCCACCACCCCAAGACCCAGGCGCTGATGGCCCTGACCGAACGGGTTGAGGTGACGGTGACCGGCACCGAGCAGGAAGCACTCCTGCTCGAGTACAACCTCATCAAGGAACACCACCCGCGCTTCAACGTCGTTCTGCGGGATGACAAGAGTTACCCCTGGATCTACGTGTCCACGCAGCAGGAGTTTCCCCGCTTCGAGTTTCATCGGGGCTCCCGGAAGGCAGCGGGGCGCTTTCTCGGGCCCTGGCCGAACGCCGGCGCCGTGCGGGACAGCCTGGCGCAACTCCAGAAGCTCTTTCGGGTACGCCAGTGTTCCGAGTCCTTTTTCGCCAATCGCACCCGGCCGTGCCTCCAGTACCAGATCAAGCGGTGTACGGCGCCCTGTGTCGGGCTGATTCCGGAGGCCGACTACCGGCGGGACGTTGAGGATGCCATCCTGTTTCTGGAAGGCAGGAACACGACTGTCTTGGCCGGTCTCGTCAGCCGGATGGAACAAGCGTCCGGTGCTCTTGACTACGAAAGAGCCGCGCTGCTCCGGGACCAGATCACCCTGATTCGCAGGATCCAGGCAGAACAGGTGATCGCGGGCAAGGGCATCGACGAAGCGGATGTCATCGGCGTGTATCAGGAGGAGGGCCAGGCCTGCGTGGCCGTGATCCTGATCCGCGGTGGCCGGGTGCTGGGCAGCCGCACCTGGTTCCCGCGCGTGACAGCCGCTACCGAGCCGGACGAGATCGTGGCGGCATTCATCGGGCAGCACTACATGCACGAGCAGCCGCCCGCTGAGATCCTCGTGCCGGTGCTCCCGCTGGACAGCCTGATCCTGGAAGCCGTACTGGCAACGCGGAGCGTCCGTCCCGTGCGGATCCGGCACCAGGTCAGGGGCACCCGGAAGCGCTGGCTGGAAATGGCAGCCACCAACGCCTCCCAGGGCCTCGCCAGCCGCCTGGCCGCCGGTGCCTCGCTGCGGGTGCAGCTCGACAAGCTGGCCGAAGCGCTGGAGCTCGACGAGGTGCCCCGGCGTATTGAGTGCTTTGACATCAGCCACACGAGTGGCAAGGAGACGGTGGCCTCCTGTGTCGTGTTCGGCTCCGACGGGCCGATAAAGTCCGACTATCGGCGCTATAACATCCGGGACATCGAACCGGGAGACGACTACGCCGCCATCGGGCAGGTGGTGGAGCGGCGGTTCGCGCGGGTTCGGCGGGGAGAGTCGCCGCTGCCGGATCTCATCCTCATCGACGGCGGGCCTGGGCAGGTGGAGAAGGCGAGGGCGGTCCTTGAAGAATTCCAGCTGGCCCACCTGCCCCTGGTCGGCGTCTCCAAGGGCAGGGACCGGCGCGCCGGCGAGGAGAAGCTGGTGTTTCCCGGGGACTCTGCCGGCCGGACCCTGCCGCCCGACTCGGCGGCGCTTCTGCTGATCCAGCAGATCCGGGACGAGGCTCACCGCTTTGCCATCACGGGACACCGGCAGCGGCGCGCGCGGGCCGGGATTACGTCGAGCCTGGAGTCGATAGCCGGCCTCGGTCCCCAGCGGCGGCGCGCCCTCCTGCGGCAATTCGGCGGACTGCAGGGCATCCGCCAGGCGGGAGTAGCGGACCTGGCCACGGTCCACGGCATCAGTCGTGCTCTCGCCCAGCGCATCTACGACCAATTCCATGGCGGTCAGCCCTGAGCCGGGGGGTGTGGACCGCAGCCCCGACGCGGAGCGTGCTCAACGGCTAGAATGGTTGGGTGTATCCCCAGTTCAACACTGCTACGGCCCTGACCTGGTTTCGGATCGCGGCGATTCCGCTGGTGGCCATCGCTTTCTACTGGTCGTCGCCCTGGGCCCGACCGGCGGCAGCCGCTATCTTTATCCTCGCGGCCATCACGGACTGGCTGGATGGTTATGTTGCCCGGCGCCTGGAGCAGACCTCCCAGTTTGGTGCCTTTCTGGACCCGGTCGCTGACAAGCTCATCGTGTCCACAGCCCTCATTCTCATCGTCCAGTCGGATCCCCGCGTGCCCATCGCCGCCCTGGCGGCCATCATCATCGGGCGGGAGATTGCCGTCTCGGCGCTGCGGGAATGGATGGCGGGCCTCGGGACCCGGCACCGGGTGGCCGTCTCGGGGTACGGCAAGCTGAAGACCATCATGCAGATGACCGGGCTGTCCTGCATGCTGTATGCGGCACCCCTGATGGGCCTGCCCATCTATGAAATTGGCGTGGTTTTCCTGGTTTTTGCCGCCGGTCTGACGCTGTGGTCGATGTTTGGCTATGTGCGCGCCGCCTGGCCGGACCGGCAGGAAGGTGCACCGCTTTCTTGACACGGCAGCGTTGGCCGGTAGCATATGCAGTTCTTGCACGCGGGAATAGCTCAGTTGGTAGAGCGGTACCTTGCCAAGGTACAGGTCGGCGGTTCGAGCCCGCTTTCCCGCTCCAGATTCTGCCTCCGCACGGACGTCGCGCGACGTCTTCCATCGCGAGGCCAATACAGCGGCTAGGTGGCAGAGTGGTCATGCAGCGGCCTGCAAAGCCGTGTACGCCGGTTCGATTCCGACCCTAGCCTCCACCCCCACACTACGCTCTACAATGCCGCCTGGCCCGGGTGGCGAAACTGGTAGACGCTACGGACTTAAAATCCGTTGCCCCTAACAGGGCGTGCCGGTTCAAGTCCGGCCCTGGGCACCAAGCACAGCAAGGGCGCGGGAATTGCTGCTTACAACTCGTAACGCGCCTTTGTTTGGTCGAAGCCCCAGTGAAACAGGTACAGGTAAGGGGATAGACGTCGCCAGTCATTGGCGCGGTGAGCGGTCACGTTCATCAGCCACGGCGCAAAGCGCTTGTAGAGCTTTTCGGCGCCTGGCGTATCTCTCAAATACTCCAGCAGCGCATCGACAGGGCGAGTCAACGTATCGCGGCGCAGATAGCGATGCCGTTGGCGAAAACTCCAGGGCACATTCGCCGCCGCATAGAACCTGTCGAAGTCGGCCACGGTTTCGGGCTTCAGGGTGTCTTCGTCTCCGGCCAGGTTGGCGCCATACATTTTCTCCTGTCCGAAGGCGTCTCGAGACAGCCCTGCCTCCTCTGCGATGCGCCGGGGGATGGGCCGATCATAGGTTCCCCCGATGGACCACGGCCGCATCTCCGGGGAGCTGCTGAGGGCATGAATCGCCGTACTGTGAATAGCGCCGATCCCGGGCACAGCGAAAATCAGGGTTCCCGTGCGCAGGCGAAACTCGTTCATCGAGGCGGTAGCCAGTGCGCGTATCTGCGGGCGACGCAAATCACGTGCGGCGTCGATCTCGCTCAGGCTCCAGACAAAATCGCCTGAGTCGCCCTTGAGCAGTATTCTGCCTTCAAGTTGCTGGCTCAAGCCGGCGATGAGCATGCCGGACCCCGATGGATTCGAGGCACAGAACTCGGCTTCCGGATGACCCGGTAGCCGCTGGAAGTCGAACTGTTTCGACGTTGTGACGCTGAGACCCAGGCGCGCGGCGTTGTCCGCGCCGTTGTCATCGTAACCGAGCTCGCCTGTGGAGAACGTGATGGCATGACGACAGCCCAGTTTGGCGGCAAGTGCTGATACGGCGGTGGAGTCGTAGCCCCTGGAAATCATCGTGATCGGGGTGAATGGATGCCGGCGTCCGGGATGAGCGGCATTCTCAAACACTGCCGCCATGGTCATCCTGACAGTTGCCACGTGCGAGTCGAAACTTACTGGTGGTGGCTGATGGGTCATTGCCCGGGCCTCGATGTCGAGGCGTTGGTTCACGGCGAAGCGCTGGTACATATGCACGTTGAGGCGCTTGCCGTCTGCCGTTCGCAACTGGCGTGGGTCCCGCGTGAGTCCGGTGCGGCGCAGAGCAAAGAAATCGTAGAGATAGTAGGGATGGCGGATGTCGGGCGAGGTCTTGCCCTGCACCATGGCAAAGGCCAGCGAATTGGAGACGATCAGCGTGTCACCGGACGCCACGGAGAAAAGATAGAAATCCGTGTCAGTCGCGGTCGAGAAGACGATCCGGTCGCCGTCTATACGCGCCCCGGTACCGAGCATCGTGGCTGCCTCGTCAAAGCGGCCGGCTCGAAAATCGCCGTCCCAGGCCGCCTCAAAGAAGCAGTCATCGCGCGTCTCTACCCAGGGGCCATGGTGGACGACGACCGAATCATGGCCTCGCGTGAGCGTTGCACACCAGGCCAGGCGTGGCAGCTGGTCAACTCGTCGGAAGTCGAATCTCATGAATGACGTCGTTTGCGCAGCGGGGGTTCCCTCAGGGGTGCAGGCCCGATGGCCCCGGCGCCTTGCCGAACTTTGCCTTGAGCCGCGCCCCGTCATTGGAATCCACGATCCCGTTGCCGTTGAGATCCTGGTCGGGGTGGGTGGTCGAACCGAACCGCGCTTTCAGGAGCGCTCCGTCCTGGGAGTCCACGATGCCGTTGTTGTTAAAGTCCGGGTCGCAGATGTTGCCGTAGCCGTCGCCGTTGGTGTCGCGCTGGTCGGCATTGGCGATGCCGAGGCAGTTGTCGACACTGTCCAGGACACCATCGCCATCAGCGTCCCGGGTCACCGCCACCGTAACAGTGGCAGTGCCCGACAGAACACTATCGTCCACCGCGTACACGAAGGAGTCTGTCCCCTGGAAGCCGGGGGCAGGCGTGTAGGTGATGCGCACATTTGACTGGACACCGGGCGAGCCCGTGACCACGGCCGTGCCATGGGCTGGCGGGCCGGGCACGCTCACGGTCACAGGGTTGGTATAGCCCACATCATTGCTCAGCACGTTGATCGATACAGGCGTGTCGATGAGGGTGGTGGCCGAATCATCCCGCGTGGCAAAGGTTACTGCGGTGGTACTGGTGAACGTATCGCTGACCCCGCCAATGGTGAGCGTGGTGTTGGTTTGGGTGGTCTGGCTGATGGCGCTGGTATGCCTTACGCAGACGCTCGCACCATTGGCAACGGTGCCGGCTGCTCCAGTGAAGGTTGCCCCGCAGCCGATGGAGTAGGTGCCACCCACCACCGAGATAGGGGCAGGGGTATTGATCCCAGTGATAGTCACCGGAGCCGAGGTAATCACGGTGCCTTCCTGCACG
>JBBQJK010000097.1:0-7358 GCA_038325835.1 Gammaproteobacteria bacterium | reverse complement strand
GGTGGGCGCCGGCCAGGGGTATCCCCCACTGGCCGCTCTACCGCTACCGCTACCGCTCCAGGCGGCGCGGGATCAGTCCTGACTCAGTCGTTGAGATCGTCGTCCAGGCGGTCGAGCTGGACGGGGGGGTTCAGAAGCGCTTCGGCCTGCTCCCGGGGCATCAGGTCTTCCGGGGTGAGATCCGCTTCATCGAGCATGTCCCGGGTGACGAGCCCGGCAGCGATTTCCCGCAGTGCCACGACCGTGGGCTTGTCGTTCTCCCGGTCCAGCAGCGGCTCGGCACCATTGGCCACCCGGCGGGCGCGCTTGGCGGCCACCATGACCAGCTCAAAAAGATTTGGGACGTTGGACAAGCAGTCTTCGACAGTAATACGGGCCATGGTGCGGAACTCTCGGCGGTCAGTTGGGGGGGCAGACTCTAGTGGGACGAGGCGACGGGGGGCAATGGCATATGCACAAATGCCATATCCCCGACGCCCCCGAGGCCTGTTTTTACTGGCCTAGCAGGGCCCGCGCCCGCGCTGCCGTGGCGGGTGTCGTAGCGGCCAGATAAGCGCTGTCGCCCCGCAGGATGGCGATCAGCCCGTCCACCGCTGCGCCCAGTTCTGCATTGACCACGACGAAATCAAATTCTGCCCAGTGGGCGATGTCGTCCAGCGCCTGACCGAGTCGCCGGCGGATCACCTCCGCGCTGTCGGTGGCCCGGCTGCGCAGCCGCCGCTCCAGTTCTGCAACGGAGGGCGGCAGGATGAAAACCGTCCGGCAGTCCGGGACACTGGCACGGATCTGGCGGGCACCCTGCCAGTCGATCTCGAGCAGCACATCGTGGCCGTCGGCGCGCAGGGCCTCAACCTGAGCGCTGCTGGTGCCGTAGAAGTTCCCGAAGACCTCCGCGTGCTCGAGAAAGGCGCCAGCGCCCACCATGTGCTGAAACCCGGCGCGGCCGACAAAGCAGTAGTCCTTGCCATCCGTCTCGCCGGGCCGCGGTGGCCGGGTGGTGTAGGAAATGGAAAAGCGCAGGGCGGGGTCCCGGGTGAGCAGCGCCTTCACGAGCGTGGTTTTGCCGGCCCCCGACGGGGCGGACAGCACCAGCAGGGTGCCGCGGCGGCGGGCGCCTCCCTCGAGCGGGCTTTGTTCAGACTGCAGGCTCACTATTCAGGAACTCCGGAATGACTCGTCAGGCGACCAGCAACTCAATATGCCGCCGGACGCTGGAATCCGCCATGGCGCATTGACACAATGAGGTCGCAACAGCCGGCAGGAATCCGACCCGATGAACTGGTTTGAGGCCAATCCCCGGAAGGCCCGCTGGCTGGTCGCTCTGCTCTGCATCCTTTTGCTTGAAGGGCTTACGCGACTCCTGGTTGGTGCGGGACTGCTGGCCTACCGGACCTATCCCACCAGCCGGGTGCCGCAGTACTGGGCGTCCATCGATCCCGTGGTCGGGGTCTGGCGCTATCCGAACGCGACGCTGGTCCAGAAAGAGCGGTGTTCGACCGTCACCTATCGCAGCAACTCGGCAGGCGCCCGGGATCCGGAGCGGCTCCAGCGCTCGACGGCTGAGCGCCGGTTTGTGGTTCTGGGCGACTCTTTCATCGAGGGCTATGGCCTCGACGCCGAGGACCGGGTGACCAATCTCCTCGAAGCGCGCACCGGGGTGGAGTTCCTGAACTTTGCCACGAGCGGCGGGTTCGGCACGATCCAGGAGTGGTTGCTGTACACGAGCAAGGTGCAGGGCTACGACCACACCGACGTGCTCCTGTTCATTCTCCCGGCCAACGACTTTGAGGACAACGATCCGCAGGAGTTTCCGGCCAAATCCTACCGACCCTTCCTGCGTCCCCAGGGCGAGGGCTACGAGGTTTACTACACGGTGCCCTGGGAGCGCCGGGTGCGGGACGAGCGCCGCCTGTCCACAGTGATAAAGAACACCATCGATAACCACCTGTACCTGGCCAACGTGCTGCGGTGGGCCACCAGCGAGCTGAAGGGTGGCGTGAAGGCGGGGACGAAGGAGCAGCGCCTTGCCCTGAATGGCAGTGACTACGACCGGCATTCGCCGGCCGACTTCCGGGTCATGACCTACGCGCTGGACCAGCTGGTCCGGGCGGCCGGTGAGCGCCGGGTCTTTATGGTGACCATTCCGACGGAGAACGACTTCGCAGCAGCCCGGCGTGGCGAGACGTCCCGGCTGGTGGGTGAAATGACCGCGTTCGCGGCGCGGTATCCCAACGTCCGTTACCGGGACCTGCTCCCGGATTTCCTGGACGATGCCGGCACCTCGGGCCAATCCTTTACGGATTACCTGCTTGAGTGTGACAACCACTGGGGAAAGCTGGGCAACAAGCTGGTCGCGGAGCGGCTGGAGAGCTGGTTCTTTGCGGGTGACCAGTCCGCGGTAGTCACTCCACGTTCTGGACCTGCTCACGAATCTGCTCAATCAATACCTTAGTGTCGACGGCATGCCGCGTAGTTTCCGCATCCGCTGACTTTGACGCGAGGGTGTTGGCTTCCCGGTTCAGTTCCTGGATGAGGAAATCCAGGCGGCGACCCACGGGCTCGCCCGAGCGCAGGTTGTCGCGGAACTCCGCGAGGTGCGCGGTTAGCCGGTCCAGTTCCTCGCTCACGTCCAGCTTCTGCGCGAGCAGGACGATCTCCAGTTCCAGCCGGTCGGGGTTCGCCGGGACGCCGAGAGCCGCAACGCGCTCAGCCATGCGCTCGCGAATCCGGGCCAGCACGGCCGGGATCCGCCCAACGACGGCGGCCACGTTAGCCTCGATCTCCGTCAGCCGGCGCTCCAGCATGTCGTGAATCCGGGCGCCTTCGCGACTCCGCGCGCCGTTCAGATCAGTCACAACGGTTTCAAAGGACTGAAGGACGAGAGGAAACAGGGTCGTCGGATCCTGCTCTTCCTGTTCCAGGACCCCGGGCCAGCGCAAGACGTCCAGAGGACTTACAGCAGACGCACTCCGGAGTTCACCAGCCACGGCATGGAGGTGTCCGGCCAGCTGGCGGACGAGTGGCACGTTCAACCGTGCCGCGGGCGCCCGGCCTTCGGCCGCGCGCAGGGACAGGCTGGCCTCCACCCGCCCGCGACCGAGCTGGCTGGTGGCGAGCTGGCGCAAGTCCGTTTCCAGGGGCCGGCAGAAGTCCGGCAGCTTCAGCTGCACTTCCAGGTACCGGTGATTGATTGAACGCACTTCCCAGAGCAGCTGGCCCTGAGGTGTGGTCATCTCGGCTCGCGCGAAGCCAGTCATGCTCCGGATCACGCGACGGCCTCCACGTTTTGGGCAAAAATGCTGTGCATCGGTTGTGGGCGGCGCTTAAACTCGTCCGCCAGTGTTGTTTTGACAGCGGGCATTGTAGTTCCGCTGGCCCGGATTGGCACACACCAACCCTTGATTCGCTCACAAGTTCTCACTGGAGTTCCCTTGCGCGTCGAGTTTGCAGATCTGAGCCTCATTGGCGATCGCGAGGAGAACCAGGATCGCGTCCAGGTCGTGGCGGGCGAGCGCGCGGTCCTGTTGATTGCCGTGGACGGCATGGGGGGTCATGCGGACGGCGCGAAGGCCGCCCAGCTGGCGATTGAGACGGTGCGGGAGGCGTTTCAGCGCATCACCCATCCGGTGTTCGACCCCATTGGCTTTCTCCATCTGGCCATTGGCCGGGCCCACCTGAAACTCGTCACCCTTGGGGCGCGCCTGCCCCTCGAATCCCGGCCCCGGGCCACCTGCGCCTTGTGTCTGATTCAGGATGACGCTGCCTTCTTTGCCCATGTGGGCGACAGCCGCATTTATCACCTGCGGGGTGGCGCCGTCCGGGAGCGCACCCGGGACCACAGCCACGTGGAACTGCTCTTGCAGGAGGGTGTGATCACCGAAGAAGAGATCGCCGCGCACCCGATGCGGAATTTCGTCGAATGCTGCCTCGGTGGTGACGCCTGGCTGCCCGGCATGGCCATCACCCGCCAGAAGCCCCTCGCGGCCGGCGACGTCCTGCTCGTCTGCACGGACGGCCTGTGGTCTGGTCTGGGAGACGAGCGGATCGCCTCGCTCGCGGCCGGAGGAGAGCCGCTGGCTGGCGGGCTCAGACGTCTGGGCGAACAGTCCGTCCGGGCCTGCGGCCCCTATAGCGACAACACGTCCGGAGCTGCGCTCCGCTACCTCGGCACAGGCCCGGGTTCTCCGCAGAGTCAGGCGTCGACCTCCCGCAAGAGTCCCGCCAAGGGCCAGCGCAAGGCGGCGGCAGAATGAGCGCCGGACCAGGAACAGCCCGGCCGAGCGGACGGGGGCCGGCAGACCTCCGGGCAGTCAGCTTTGAAACCGGCTTCACGCGGCACGCAGAGGGCTCCGTGCTGGTGAGTTTTGGCGAAACCCGCGTGCTCTGTACTGCCAGCGTCGAGAACGGTGTGCCTGCGTTTATGCGCAACTCCGGACGGGGCTGGATCACTGCCGAGTACGGCATGCTGCCCCGGGCGACCCACACCCGCACCCGGCGGGAATCGGCCCAGGGCAAGCAGACCGGGCGCACGTTGGAAATCCAGCGGCTGATCGGCCGGTCACTGCGGGCGTCGGCCAACCTGGAGGCGCTTGGCGAGCGCACGATTACCCTGGATTGCGATGTGCTCCAGGCCGATGGTGGCACCCGGACGGCGGCGATCTCCGGCAGCTACGTGGCGCTCGTGCTGGCTGTGCAGGGGCTCGTCGCCACCCGGGCGATTGCGTCCAGTCCGCTCCACGGCCAGGTGGCCGCTGTCTCGGTCGGGATCTACCGGGGCCAGCCCGTACTCGACCTGGACTACGCGGAAGACAGCGGCGCCGAAACCGACATGAATGTGGTCATGAACGAAGCCGGCCACTTCATCGAAGTACAGGGCACGGCGGAAGGCCATGCCTTTCGCCGGGACGAACTGGACAATCTCCTCGATCTCGCCGCCACCGGAGTGCGCGGGATCATGCAGGCGCAGAGCGCGGCGGTCGCCGCCTTTGGTCAGCGCCGCCGCACCTGAGTTCGCCATGGCGGACCTCGTACTGGCCAGCAGTAATGCAGGGAAGGTCAGGGAGTTTCAGGCCCTGCTGGGAGCGGAATGGCGTGTGCGGCCCCAGTCGGAGTTCGCTATCCAGCCCGTCGAGGAAACCGGCGCCACGTTTCTTGCCAATGCGCTTCTGAAGGCCCACCACGCCGCGCGGCTGACGAAGCTTCCAGCCCTTGCGGATGATTCCGGGCTCGAAGTGGATGCCCTGGGCGGCGCGCCTGGCATCCGCTCGGCCCGCTACGCTGGCGCGGAGGCCGACGATGCCGCCAACAATGCCCGGCTGCTGGCGGCACTGGCGGGGGTTCCGGATCGGCTGCGCACCGCCCGCTATCGCTGTGCCCTGGTCTGGCTGCGGGGTCCCGGCGACGAGTCGCCGCTGATTGCGGAGGGCGTCTGGGAAGGGCAGATACTCGCGGCGCCCCGCGGCCGGGGCGGTTTCGGCTACGACCCGCTGTTTCTGGATCCCGCCACAGGACTGGCCGCTGCTGAACTGGATGCCCTGGCCAAGAATGCCTGCAGCCACCGGGGCCAGGCTCTGGCCCGGCTGAAGGCGCTGCTGGGGTCTGGCGGGACCCCGAGGTAGCCAGGGTTACGCACAGTTGCCAGTAGCCACCAGATATCAGACAGATAGGTGACGGAGCCTAAGTCGAATATCTCAGTCTATGGCCCAAGCCCATGTTTTTGCTATAGAAGATGGTATGGCTAAAACATCGCCAAAGTTAAGATTTGGCGCTGTCTGCTGGCAGTAAAGGCGGGGGATGCAGATCTGTCCACAGACTTATCCACAGGTTCTGTGGATAAGTGGGGTCTGCGGGGATGCCTTGCGGCCCTGCCGGCTAATGGCTATCCTCTCCGCCCCCTGCGACCCACTCATGCCTTCTCACGGTGACTCTCCATGAAAGCCGATATCCATCCCGCCTACTCCGACCTCAAGGTCACCTGCAGTTGCGGTAACGAGTTCGTGACGCGCTCCACGCTGGGGCGTGATTTGCACGTGGAAGTCTGCTCGTCCTGTCACCCGTTTTACACCGGCAAGCAGAAGACCCTCGACACAGCCGGTCGCGTCGACAAGTTCCGTCGCCGGTACAGCCAACCTGGCTGATGCTGTCCGGCCTGCCGGCCGGTCAGCCTGCCCTGCGTTTCTCCGGGACTGGAATCGTGATTCCGATGGGTGCGTTCGCTTCGCGCCTTAACCTATAATCACGAATCAATTCAGCCCGCACGCAGCCGGATACGATCATGAGCGACTCCAGGAAGGATGGACGGACCTACGTCGTCAGGGACAAGACTTCGGGCCAGGAGTTCGAGCTCAAGTCCCGCGGCGGCACCACGGGCCCGGATGTCGTCGATATCCGCAACCTGTTTACAGGCGAGGGTCTCTTCACCTACGACCCCGGCTACGGCTCGACGGCCAGCTGCGAAAGCAAGATCACCTTCATCGACGGCGACGCGGGCATCCTCATGTACCGGGGATATCCGGTGGAGCAGCTGGCTGCCAAAAGTTCGTTCATTGAGGTGGCCTGGCTGCTCCTCTACGGCGATCTGCCCAGTCAGGGCCAGCTGGTGGAGTTTGATCGCACGATCCGCACGCACACGATGCTGAACGAGACGATTCTCCGGCTGTTCACCGGGTTCCACTACGATGCCCACCCGATGGCCATGGTGGCAGGCGTGGTGGCGTCGATGTCCGCGTTCTATCACGACACGACCGACATCCTCAATCCCCGGCACCGGGACATTTTTGCCCACCGCATCATCGCCAAACTGCCAACGATCGCTGCGGCGGCTTACAAGCACTCGCTGGGCCAGCCCTTCACTTACCCGCGGAATGACCTGAGCTACTGCTCAAATCTGCTGCACATGTTCTTTGCGGTGCCGGCCGAGCCCTACCACGTTGATCCTGTGGCAGCAGAGGCGCTCGATCTGCTGTTTATCCTGCACGCAGATCACGAGCAGAACTGCAGCACCTCGACCGTCCGCATGGCGGGCAGCTCTGGCACCAATCCCTACTCGGCAATTTCCGCAGGCATCTCGGCGCTCTGGGGGCCCGCGCACGGTGGGGCCAATGAGGCAGTGCTGAAAATGCTCGAGGAGATCGGTACTTCCGCCAATATTCCGAAATTCATTGCGAAGGCCAAGGACAAGGATGATCCCTTTCGTCTCATGGGCTTTGGCCATCGCGTCTACAAGAACTACGACCCCCGGGCCACGATTATTCGCGAGACCTGCCACAAGGTTCTGGCCCGGCTCGGCCACAACCAGCCGCTCTTCGAGCTGGCCCTGCGGCTCGAGGAAATCGCGTTGCAAGACCCCTACTTCGTCG
>JBBQJK010000096.1:0-7384 GCA_038325835.1 Gammaproteobacteria bacterium | reverse complement strand
ATCTGCGGTCTGCGGTGCCGTCCGGCCAAGCCCGTGCCCAGGTGGTGCACGCCGCACCCGATGCGCCAGCCGTCTCGGTCTATGTCACGGCACCCGGCGCCGATCTCGCCACCGCGACCGCGCTGGGCACCTTCAGCTTTGGCAACGAGCTCGGACCCGTCGAGGTCCCGGCCGGGAGCTACCAGGTCCGCGTGACCCTCGCCAACAACCCGGCGGCGGTCGTCTACGACGCCGGCACGGTGGCACTGGCCAACGGGGCTGACCTGCTGTTAGTTGCCGTCGCCAACACCACCACGGGTTCAGCCCCGATCTCGCTGCTCGTCAACGACGGCACCACCCAGTCCGAGTTGCTGGACGTCAACACGCCCGCGGATGTCCGGGCAGGACACCTGTCGCCCGATGCGCCGGCGGTGGACGTCATCGTGAACAATGACCTGGCCAATCCGCTGTTCAACGGTGCGACTTACCCCTCTCTCACCGACTACGAAAGCGTCCCCCCGGCCACCTACAACATCAAGGTCGTGGATGACGCCAGCCAGGCCCTGACGGTGATTGATGCCAACCTGGCGCTGGTCGCCGGCCGGAGCTATTCGGTACTGGCCGTGGGCTTCCTGGCCGGTATCGAGCCCCTGGTGTTGAACGATGAGCGCCGCAGCATTGCCACCGAGGCACGGGTGCGCATCGTGCACGGCTCGCCGAGCGCCGGCAACGTGGACATCTACGTGGCAGCGCCGGGCACCGATATCAACACCATCACGCCGACCTTCGCCAATGTGCCTTTCAAGGCCAACACGGGCTACGTGGGCCTGACGGCAGCCACCTACGCTGTTTCCGTCACGCCGGCAGGGGCCAAGTCCCCGGTGGCGATCTTCGCCACACTGCCGCTGGCGAACGGTGACATCTTTACCGCCATCGCCCGGGACGCGACGGGTGGCGGGGCGCCCCTCGGCCTGCTGGTCCAGGACGAGACCGCCGACTGAAGAATCAGGCTCTGTCACCGCCGGCTAATGACGGCCGGTGGTGGCGGACGCCGCCACGAAGCTCAGGGATAGAGCGCGACCTCAGCCAGGGCGATGTCCGCCGTGAACTCCCGCATCCAGCCCAGCAGGGCCAGCCGCTGGATCTTCCCGGGATTGAGCGGAATCGTCAGATCGTTCGGCGTAAAGCCAGTCCACGGAATCCGGACCCGCTGCCAGCGGGGCTCGGCCCGGAAGGTGGCGCGATAAGACTGGTCGTACCAGCCGCAATCGGCAGTGCGAACGTGGCAGTTGTAGTCCTCGCCGTTGCCGTGCACGAGAAATTCAGCGCCGGAGTAGGCGGAGGCGTCGAACTGCCCGCCGCGGGACGCGAGGTCGAGGGCCATCTGGATGAAGCCGCCCCCGCTGTCGCGGGTCACCCGGCCGTACAGGCGGATGCAGTCCTTGCCGTCCACAGTGGCGCGCACGAAGGTCGCATCCGAGACGCCACCCATCACCCGGTCGCTAAACCCGCGCCACCGGGCA
Source organism: Gammaproteobacteria bacterium (assembly GCA_038325835.1). Lineage (GTDB taxonomy): Bacteria > Pseudomonadota > Gammaproteobacteria > Steroidobacterales > SHZI01. The sequence goes on along the minus strand of JBBQJK010000096.1, from coordinate 5,882 downwards.
TTGGGCGCGAGGCTCTCCTGCCCCGCCTCGAAACTGCTGAGGACCAGGCGGGTCTTAGGCATGTTGGGGTACCCGGTCGACGTTTACGGACACTTCATTACGGCGCAGAAACGGCAGCGTGTAGGGCGCGTTATAACGGGCCAGCTGGGGCTCGCCCGCCGGCCTGATGCCCGCAGCCGCCAGCGCTTGGAGCAGCTCATCACGATGGGCCACGAAGTTGCGCTCCGTCCAGCGGCCCGCGTAGCGCAGGACCGCCATCAGCCTGCTCGCCACTGCAACCACCTGGACGCGGGGGTCGCTGGGTACGGGCGCGGTCTCCAGCGTGTAGTGCCGGGGCAACATGAAGGAGACCCGCCAGCCGGCGGCACTGCCGGACTGATGCACCGGCACCGTCATCGCGATTTTCTCGCCCTGCGCCGCCTGGGACACGGGCGCCGTCATGGCGATCCGGGCGCGGCTCGTGTTGCCCCCGGCGATGTAACGGAAGAGTCGCCGGAAGCCCTCATTGCCGGCACCGTCAAAATGGCTGGCGTCCTGCACGAGGGTCTCGGCGACGAGGTAGGGCTCGTAGTGCCGGTACTCGATGCTCCCCGCACGGAGGCGCACCGCGTAAGGGGGTTGCTCGTAGCTCATGGGGCAGAGAGTACCCTTTCTCCGGCCCCAGTCTGTAGGAGGAGCCAACGGCAAGGCCGAGATCAGGCACCATGCCGGCTGTGCTCACCCGGTTCCTCATCGTCGCCAATGTCCTGATCTACGTCGCGGGAGCGGCCTACGAGCCCGCCGTCACCGCCACCTTCGGGCTGTGGCCGTTGGGCAGCTTCGCGGTGGCGGGCGTGCGTGGCCCTGTCGGCTTCGAGCCTTGGCAGTTGCTCACCTACGGGTTCCTCCACGCCAACCTGCCCCAGCACACCGGGCTACAGCAGCCGGCCTCCGTCTACGACAGCAACCACAACCTGATCCTGAATCCGACGATTACTGCGGCATCCGGGGTCGATTACCTGAATCCGCAGCTGAGCGCGGTACCCGCGCCTGCAAGTCTCGGTTTGCTCGTCACGAGCCTGATGGGCTTGGGGTGGCGGGCAAGGCGACGGCGAAACTCGTCGAAGTCCTCTGCATGTTCTTGGGCGCTTGACCAGCGCGCGAGTTCAGCCATGGCGATCAAGCATGGCGGTCAGTAGAGCCTGATTTGTAGGTTATATGACCTCTAAATGAGGTCGTTATCACAGGATTGCCGACCACGTCCATGTTCCGCACAGAAAGCCGGACCCTGCCTATTCCCTGACAGAGTGAAAGTTCCAGACCGATATCTTGTTGTCACCAAATTCATCCCGCTCCCAGCGACCGGAAATCTCTGTCCCATTGTCGTTGACCTTGGGGTCTGGACTGGGCAATGAAAGCCAGTTCACATCCTGCGGTCCGGTGGTCGTCTCCGCGGCGCCCCGACAGGTCACTGTCGTGGAGACTTCGGCAAGATTTGTGTTTCCGGACGCAACGACCGCCCGATGGAGGGGATTCGGGTGGCCTTACGGTCGCGGAGACGGCGCGGGAATAGGCACACACACCCGCCAAATCCCGTGGAATTGCCGACAAATGCGCGTTCTACGCCGCGCGACCCGGCGGTACCTTTGCCCCCCTGCCCGCCCCCGCCAGCGAGGTGCTCCGTGGACTACCTGTATTCGTTGTACGATGCGCTCGTCAGTATCAACGTTCCCAACGACAAGGCCAGGGCCGTTGTTGATGCGATGGAGCGGGACATGGGCACCACGATCGCCACCAAGACCGATCTGCAGCTTCTCCGTCAGGAGTTAGTTGCTACCCTGGCATCCCGGGAGGACCTGGCAGGCGTCAAGGCCGACATCGGCGCCCTGAGACAGGAATTCGGCACCCTGCGCCAGGAATTCGGCACCCTGCGCCAGGACAACGCCCTGATCCGGAAGGAGATGGAGCTGCTGTCCAGCCGGCTGGTCATCCAGCTCGGCTCCATGCTGATCGTGGGGTTCGGACTGACCATCACGTCGCTGAAATACTTCCTCGGGTGAGCGCACGAGAACCCGGACGCAAGCCGGCCCGGCCGCACCGGATCCGGCGACGCGTTTGACCTCCCGAGCTAGCCGAATTCCAGCTCCCCCGGCGGCGGACCCCGCACCTCAGGGCCGCCAACCCTCGACCGCCTCCACCAGCCGACGCGTCGCGAGGTGCGCCAGAATCTTCCCGATCACCGCCGGGTCCTCGACGCAGACGAACACCCGCACCTGACCCCCGCAGTTCTCGCAGCTACTGAGGTCCAGCTTGAACACCCGCTTCAGCCGCTGCGCCCAGGTCATGGCCCGGTGGCGTTCGGCGGCCGTCCGCGTGTCCGCCGTTGTCGCTCCGCTCCCCCGCCCGGCCGGCCGGCGTGCAGGGTGAAGGCCTTGCGGCCCTGCTGCGGACTCACCTCGAGCTCGGCTGGGGTGGGCGGCGGCACCCGGCGGAAGCGCGGCTGGCCCTGCTCCATCACGTAGGCCCCGTCCAGGCACAACATGTGAAAGTGGATGTGATTACGATAGCTTCGCGCCCGTGGACCCCTCAAGGACAATGCAATGACATCAGTACTGGTCTCTGGCGGCGCTGGCTTTCTCGGCTCCCATCTTTGCGACCGCCTGATCCAGCGTCATGACGACGTATTGTGCGTCGATAACTTCTTCACGGGCAGTAAAAGCAACATAGCTCACCTATTGGATCACCCACATTTTGAATTGATGCGTCACGATGTCACCTTCTCTCTCTATGTGGAAGTAAAACAGATTTACAACCTCGCCTGTCCAGCCAGCCCGATCCACTACCAGCGCGACCCGGTGCAAACCACCAAAACCAGCGTTCACGGTGCGATCAACATGCTAGGACTAGCCAAGAGAGTGAAAGCACGAATCCTGCAGGCATCGACGAGTGAAGTGTACGGTGATCCGGAAGTACATCCCCAGCCGGAAGGCTACTGGGGAAGGGTCAATCCGATCGGCATCCGCAGCTGCTACGACGAAGGCAAGCGCTGCGCCGAAACCCTCTTCTTTGACTATCATCGCCAGCACCAGTTGGAAATCAAGGTAATGCGGATCTTCAACACCTATGGCCCCCGGATGCTCCCGAATGACGGTCGCGTGGTCAGTAACTTTATTGTCCAGGCGCTAAAGGGGGACAACATCACCATTCACGGCGACGGTCAGCAAACCCGCAGCTTCTGCTACGTCGACGACCTAATCGACGCGATGGTGCGCCTGATGGATAGTCCGCCTGATTTCACAGGCCCAGTTAACATCGGCAACCCCTGCGACGTCACCATGCTCGAGTTGGCGGAAAGGGTCATCACCCTCACTGGTAGTCGTTCCAGGCTGATTCATCAGCCGTTGCCATCGGATGACCCCAGGCAGCGCCAACCAGATATTAGACTCGCCCGCGACATGCTGGCGTGGGAGCCCAAAGTCTGCTTGGACGATGGGCTGAAGGAAACCATCGCCTATTTTCGCCAACTTCTCGCCAACTAGAAAGTGAAGGACTCAGCTCTCGCCCTCCGCAAGCCGGGGCCTGAACGACACCCTGATGCAACCCTTGCCGCTGTATGACAGACGCTCTCAGGTGCCGTAGTTTTTCAAGGAGCGGAAGAGCACTTCGCGCCAACGTATGAAGAAGGCATGGAAGCTGGTGCCCAGTCGGAGGGCCAAGGCCTGCGTTGTAACGCGCATCGTAGCCAGCCTGCCTCCCGTGAGGTGGGCCTCGTAATAGCGAAGAAGCAACGTCTTGTTGCGGTCACCCTTGGCGTAATTCGCATGGTAAACGGCTATCGGGTAGGTGGGCATACGAATCGGCAGGCGAGGGACCCAGACTCTGCCGCCCGTTGTGCGCCAAATGGAGAAGAACGCCTCGGACAGAACTTTGGCCTTGACGGGGAGCTGATGAATGACCTGATTTATTGCGACCTGATCGCAGCGATCACAGACCTCGCAGGCCTCACGAAAGAGATCTCTAGCCCGCGAATTGTTCCTGAGGACGAACAGGCCGGTGCAGAAGGCGTCATTGTCCGATTGGAAGGCGATATCGGCGTCTCCTAGCTCGCTCAACACGAGCTGCTTAATGGGCCGGAGATACAGGACGTCGACATCGCTGAACATGACGATGTCTTCCATGGGATGGTCGTTGAGATAACCCAGTATCGACTCAAGCTTGGCCCTGGCCATGAACTGCCAACCCTCGCTTTGGAAAACACCGGTCTTGCATCGCTGCTCGTCGGCAACAGCCACGAGCTCGAATTCTTCTGCGAGATGGCGGTCGAAGGAGGGCTTGAAGAAATTGTCGAAGTAGTGCCTGTGACTCGGACTGTAGTACGTAAGCAACGGGATCGTTCCACTTCGCCTCGGCGTTGGCACGATGTTAGCTATTGTAGATTGCAACGATCGCGTCCTGCGGGTCAAACGGGTGGCTGGTTCACATCGTTGCCACGACAGATTCAGTCTAGAGCAGATCCCAGAGGTCTGATGACCTTCCTCGGCTCCATCCGGATGCCCGCCAACCAATGGATAACATACCTTAGATGCTGGTGATGGCTAGAGTTGAACTACCGACCTCAGCATTGTGTGGGCGACGGGTCAGCGCCTGCTGGCCGCCGGCACTGCGAGTCCATAGAGAAGCAAATCTCCCCGCTATCCCCGGATTTGTGCAGCGCAGACCGCCACCCGCGCAGGCAGCGACCCCGGCGTCGTGAACCCGACCCGGGCCGCGTCGTCCGACCCCGTTACGGCAACCCCAGCTCCCCCTGAGGCGGGCCCCGCGACGGCGGCCTCGACCCGGCCGGCAGCTCCCGCGACGCCAGATGCCCGAGGATCTTCCCGATCACCGCCGGGTCCTCGAGACTCGCGATGACCCGGACCTTGCCCCGCCCCGCCGGCGTGACCTCGGCCCGCCACCGGCTGTGCGGCGCAAACACCCCGTGGTACCGGGTCAGGTGGGCCCGCGGTCCCGGCACCAGCGCCGCCAGCCGCGCGATGAAGTCCAGCGGTTCGAAGACCACGTGGGTGGTGCCGTCCCGATACGGCGTCTTCAGGGTGTAGCGCACCTAGCCCTGGCTGGTGAGTGACAGCGGCCCGGTGGCGATCGCCGGCCGGGCAATGTAGCGGCACAGCCGCTCGACCTTCTTGCGTTCATCGGCACCAGCAGCGACACCCGCGTGCAGGGAGAAGCCGTCGGCGCTGGCCAGGAAGGGCCTGTCAGGCTCTCGTCGTGAGGTGCACGGCCGGCCAGCCAAACAGGGTGAAGTGCGCAAGTCCTTTTTGAGCGGCCCGCGTAGCGTAGAACCGCCATCAGCCGGCCCGCCACCGGGACCACCTGGACAGAGAACACCCCGTCTCCGGTCCCCGTCTGCAGCAGCGGCCAACTTAAACGCCGGATCAGGCACCATGCCGGCTGTGCTCATCCGCTTCCTGATCGTCGCCAATGTCCTGATCTTCCTCGCGGGAGCCGCCTACGAGCCCGCCGTCACCGCCACCTTCGGGCTGTGGCCGTTGGGCAGCTTCGCGGTGGCGGGCGTGCGTGGCCCTGTCGGCTTCGAGCCCTGGCAGTTGCTCACCTACGGGTTCCTCCACGCCAACCTGCTCCACCTGGGCTTCAATATGCTCGGGCTGCACATTTTCGGTCGCGAGGTCGTCCAGGCCACCGGCGCCCGGCGGTTCGCGGCCGTGTACTTCGCCAGCATCCTGACGGCCGGCATGACCCAGCTCCTCGTGGTCTCGTGGCCCCCCGTGGGGGCGCCCTTTCCGACGGTGGGCGCCACGGGTGGCCGGTTTGGCGTGCTACATGCCTTCGCCAAGCTCTACCCGCGCCGAATATTCCGCCACATCATTCCACCGAACCCCCAG
>JBBQJK010000095.1:0-7392 GCA_038325835.1 Gammaproteobacteria bacterium | reverse complement strand
AATTGCCAGCGGGACTTTGTCTACACCCTCAACGATCGAGCTCACCGGCCCATCGCGGCTGGCGAACGGATTGCGTATGCAAGCCGCGTGACATTCGCTCATGCGACCGGTGGAGCGACTTGTTATACGGCGATTGGAGTGAGGGAGAAAACACGGCTGAGCCGAGCGGCGCTCTTGATGTCGCCTCTGCGGAGGGCATCACGGACGTTGTCCAATTTCTGCGCGTCAGTCACCGACAAGTACGGGCCCCAGCCGTTCTCATCTTCGATGAGTTCGACCTCGACCTCGGCCGCATACTTTCCCTCATGAACGAGCTTCTTGCGGTGCGTTGTGCTCATAGGCGCCTCCTCAGAAATCCATCCTCCCACAGGTCCGGGTCCGGACGATAAGCAGTAATCAGGACTGCGGGCCCGGCACTCCCCTTGAGAATGCCCGAAACCGCGTAGATAGGCCGGCTCTGGCTATCGGTCTGCAGTACCAGGACGCACGGGCCCTTGGCATATGCCGGATAGTCCTCGACCACCAATTCGTCATAACCATGATCGGAAATGCGAACGCTTCCTTCGCTGGTCAGTTGAACGACCTTCTCAAGTGTCGCGCTCAAGAGTGCTTACCAGCGAGTGCCGAGTATTGCCGTATAACGACTGAGCTGACAGACGCGTCAGGCGACCGGTGGAGCGATTGGTTAGAAGGCGATTGCGAGCTACTTTGAGAGTCGCAGGCGTGCATCGACGTTCCCCGTTAAAGCCGACTCTACGGCCAGGTTCCAATCTGAGACTAACGCCGGATCAGCGGAAGCACCATCGGCTAACAGCGACAGCGAACCGAGAAGCGCTGCGATGTCTTCGGAAGAACCGCGCTGCCAATACTGCTCAAGGAAGGCAAACATTGCGAGATAGGCTTGATGCGGCGTCAGAGATTTCTCCACAACCATAAACCTTCGCCTTCTAACGACTTAGCTCACTGGCGCCAGCGGCTGGCGCGCGGGTTGCGCTTGCAAGCCGCGTGACAGACGCGTCCGGCGACCGGTGGAGCGATTGGTTAGCGGCCGACACTCGTGACCGTCCCGCGACTGGCGCTCGGGATGACGCGCTGAATATCGGGCACAAGCGAAACCAAATCGGCCAAGCGATTGCTAACGCAATGGACAAGGATGACCGCCAGAGAGAACTTCGGAATGTTCTGCTGAAAGGTCAAGTTGCGGTCAACGGTTACAAATACGTCGAACTCGACCTGGGCGAGCGCCAGGAGCTTACCGTTTGTTATGCCAGACCAGCCCCGATCGTGAACTGTCTGGACATCAAACTCGGAGAACTGGCTCGCGAGGCGCGAATCGACGCATTCGTCGAGGAGGATCTTCACGCAGCGTCGTGGACCGCGAGCTCCGTGGCTCGCTCAAGAAACGCAACCACCTGGGAGCGTGAAACGGAGGGAAACCCGGCCAGGAATTCATCGATGCTCTCACCCGCCTCCAGATAATCGAGGAGGGTTTGCACTGGCACGCGGCTACCAGCAAAAACGGGCGTACCACCCATTATGTCGCCTGACGTTGTGACTATCGGCGTGGTCATGTTCATACCATAGCGCTACTTGCGCCGAGTGTCCAAACGGGGCCGCTAACGCCTGAGCTCACCGGCGCCAGGCGACCGGTGGAGCGATTGGTTAGGTGGCATGGTTTGCGATCTCTAGCGCCCGGGAGACGGTGAAGGGGCCATTGATTTCTGGGTCTGTGAACTCCGAGACGTATTCTGCAACGTCATCATCGGCCCACGTTACATGCTCGGCGAGCTGCAAGGCATCTGCGATGTAGGCAAGGCCCACCGCATCGAGCTCGCCCTGGGCAAAATGGCGGCAGAGGTTCGCGACATCCGCTTTGGACACGCAGATAGCGCAGTCGTCGAGTACACGAACAGGAATAACCGTTCCCCGCTTCACAATAAGGCCATCGGCTCCAACGAACGTCCGACGCTCTGCGAGCTCCGGAGCACACGCCACGCCGAATGCACCGGGATCGATGTCGCCGGATAGTAGACGGGCAATGTCACTGAGTTTCAATGCACGCCTAACTATAAGTAGACGACCCAAATGGTTCGATGAAACCAGACGAAAGCGTCGTATAGTTTGCCGGCACCGGTGTCAGCTCCCTGATTTCATTACTTCGCAGCCTGGGCAATGTCGCCTAGACCATCGAAGAGATGGGCGACATTTCTGGGGTCGCGGGTGAACCCGCTCCTACGGGATTATGACGTCGAAGGTGGCGTCGACTCGGCTTTCGAAGCTGATCTCGCCGGGCACATAGTTGGCCGACTTCCCCGCTGCATCAGACATGGCCATCGCGGAGACGCGCATTTCCTGCATGGGCATCGGTGGCGGTGCGGCGCCACCGGCAACTACGGTTCGCACGGGCCCCAGCTTCACGCCCAAGCTCGTGGCAATCCGTTCTGCATTGGCCTTCGCGTCCGCCGTGGCCGCAGCGAGTGCATCCCGGTTCAGATCCTTGCGCTGGCTGCTGTCCAGCTGGGGCGGCGAGACTTCATTCACGCCGGCGTCGATGGCGCCCTCGATCACGTTCCCCAGTTTGTCCAGATCGGTGATCTCTACCTGCAGCTGGCGCTGCACGAAGTAGCCGGTGAAGACCTGCTTGTTCTCTTTCTCGTCCCAGCGGTACTCGGGCTGGATGGTCAGGCCCGAGGTGCGGATCTTGTTCTCGGGGATGCCCAGCTTCTTGCACAGGGCGAGGAAGGCCTTGGACACCCGGACGGTGTCGTCCCGGGCCACCTGCATGCTCGCATCGCGGCGCTGCACGGCCAGGGCCAGCCGGGCGATGTCCGGGGTGGCGTCGATGGTGCCGGTCCCCGAGACGGAAATGGTGCGGGGCATCGGCATCGGCGCCATGCCGGGCATTTGCGCACCGGCCGCTCCCGCGACCAGCACGAGGCACGCTGCAAGCCAACTAAAACGAGTGATCATGGGAATGCTTCCTGGGGTTGCCGAGTGGCGGGAACGGGTTGACTAGTCTGGAATTCCAGACGTCCTCTGACTACCATAGCTGCCCGCCGGTTGGCCTTCAATAACGCCCCCCTTTTTCACGGCACGTTGGATCTATGCAGAAGACACGCTTGGCAGTTCTCTTAAGCCTGACCCTCGCGGGCAGTTCCCTGGCCTGGGCTCAGGAACCCAACCCAACGCCGGCTCCCACCGGCGACGCCAGGCGGGGCGCCGTGTTGTCCGACACCTGCATGGGCTGCCACGGCATTGCCAGCTACCGAAACGCCTACCCGTCCTTCCGGGTACCCAAGCTCGGCGGCCAGCACCCCGAATACATCGTGATTGCGCTTCAGGGCTACAAGAACCAGACCCGGCCCCACAAGACCATGCACGCCCAAGCGGTGTACCTGAGCGATCAGGACATGCTGGATATCGCCACGTTCTTTGCCAGCGAAGGTGACCTCCAGAAGGCCTCGAGCCTCGCCGGTACCCCGCCGGAAAAGGCCGCCACCTGCGTCGCGTGCCACGGCGAGGGGGGCATCAGCGTCGCGGCCAACTGGCCGTCCCTGGCCGGCCAGCACAAGGACTACCTCGTGCACGCGCTGAATGAATACAAGGGAGGGCTCCGGAAGGACCCGATCATGGGTAGCCAAGCCATCGGCCTGAAGCCCGAAGAGATCCGGGAACTGGCTGCCTATTTCGCCTCCCAGTCCGGTCTTTTCTCGGTCCACTATGCCATTGGCGGGCGCGCCACGGCTGCCGCTGCGAAGTAGAAGACTGCAAGAGAAAGCTCTATTAATCAAAGAGTTGGCCTCTACCCAACCCGTTCGTGCCGACTAACTGCCAAACAACTGTCAATTAACTGCCAATAAAATTGGCCAGCACCTGGGAGCAGCGCCATGGAACCCTTCAGAGCGCTGCGCGTCCACCAGATCGACGGACGCATCGTCTCCCGGCTGGACCTGCTGACCCTCGACGATCTGTCCCCCGGCGACGTCGTCATCCGGGGCGAGTACTCCAGCATCAATTACAAGGACGCCCTGGCCACCACCGGCAAGGGCAGGATCCTCCGTCGCTTCCCCCTGGTGGCTGGCGTCGACATCGCCGGGACGGTGGTCAGCTCCGGGGACGCCCGCTTCAAGCCTGGCGATGTGGTCGCGGTCCACGGCTGCGGGCAGAGCGAAACCCACGACGGCGGCTTTGCCGAGTACGCCCGGGTGCCGGGAGACTGGGTGAACAAGCTGCCCGCCGGGATCGACACCCGCACCGCCATGGGCCTGGGTACCGCCGGGTTCACCGCCGCCCTGGCCATCCACCGCATGGAACAGAACGGACAGACCCCGGAGCTGGGATCCATCGCCGTCACCGGCGCGACCGGTGGTGTGGGCAGTGTGGCGATTGCGCTGCTGGCGGGCCTGGGCTTCAAGGTCACGGCGGTCACCAGCAAGGCCACGGCAGACGATTACCTGAAGGGCCTTGGCGCCACTGAGATCTTTCACCTGAAGGGCAAAGAACTCGGCACCAAGCCTCTGGAAAAGACCCTCTGGGGCGGCGCCGTCGACAACCTGGGCGGCGCTACGCTGGCCTGGCTCACCCGCACCGTCGTGCCCTACGGGAACATTGCCAGTGTGGGCCTGGCTCAGGGACCGGAACTCAACACCACCGTCATGCCCTTCATCCTGCGGGGCGTGAGCCTGCTCGGCATCAACTCCGTGGAGGTGCCCGGAGCCCTGCGGGCGGAGGTTTGGCGGCGCCTGGCCGGGGACCTGAAGCTGGCCAGTCTGGACCAGATCGTCAGTCGGGAAGTGCCCCTTGAAGGCATTCTGGACGTGGTCGAGGGCTGGGTGGCCGGCACTATCGTCGGCCGCTGCCCGGTCCGGCTCCGTCCGGCTCCGGTAGGCTGATCGGCTACAGTGGAAGACCTTTTGCGCCAGGGGTTGTCCGACCTCGGCATGCGGTCGGACGAGGAACTGGTGACCGCTTTCGCCAGCTTTCTGCGGCTGCTGGCGCAGTGGAACGAGAACATCAACCTGACGGGGATCCGGGAGCCCGCCGCGATGGTTTCCCTGCACATCCTGGATTCGTTGACGGCCCGGCCGTTTCTGAAGGGCCAGCGCATCGTCGACGTGGGCTGCGGGGCGGGGCTGCCGGGAATCCCGCTGGCCCTGACTGAGCCGGCCAGGCACTTCACGCTGGTGGATGGCACGCTGAAGAAGATCCGCTTTGTGCGCCAGGCCATCGAAGACCTGGGTCTGACCAACGCGGAGGCCCTGCACACGAGGATCGAGGACCACAGCCCAGTGCATCTGTACGACACCGTCATCTGCCGCGCGCTGAGTTCGCTGCCGGAGTTCGTCCGGTTCGCGGGGCGCGTCGTGGCACCCGGCGGCCAGCTGCTGGCCATGAAGGGCAAGCTGCCGGCGGAGGAGATCGCGGCCTTGCCCGCCGGCTGGCGGGCCGCGGCGGTGACCCCTGTGCGGATTCCCGGTGTGGATGCGGAACGGCACATCGTTCAGCTGGTGCGGGCATGAGCCGCATCATTGCCGTCACCAACCAGAAGGGCGGAGTGGGCAAAACCACCACGTCGGTCAATCTGGCCGCATCCCTGGCCGCCCTGGAAAAGCGCGTACTGCTGGTGGATCTGGATCCCCAGGGCAACGCGACCACCGGCTGCGGCATCGACAAGCGGTCCCTCGAAGCCACCACCTGCGAGGTGCTGCTGGGCGAAAGCCAGGCGCTGGAGACCATCGTCTCGGTCACCAACTCAGGGTTTGCGCTGCTGCCGGCGAATTCTGACCTGACCGCGGCGGAGATCCGGCTGCTGCAGGAAATCGGCCGGGAGATGCGGCTGCGCAAGGCGCTGGAGCCGGTGAAGGGCCTCTACGATTACATCCTCATCGACTGCCCGCCCACCATCAACATGCTCACCCTGAACGCGCTCACGGCTGCGGATGGCGTGCTGATTCCGATCCAGTGCGAGTACTACGCGCTGGAAGGGCTGTCGTCTCTGCTGGAGACGGTGAAGCAGGTGCGCAACACGGTGAACCCGCTGCTCAACATCGAGGGGCTGCTGCGCACGATGTTCGATCCGCGCAACCGGCTGGCCATGGATGTCTCGGCGGAACTCGTGAAGCTCTTCAAAGACAAGGTCTACGCCACCGTGATCCCCCGGAATGTGCGGCTGGCCGAGGCGCCGAGCTTCGGGCTGCCGGCCCTGCAGTTCGACCGGGGTTCCCGGGGCGCCCAGGCGTATCTGGACCTGGCGGCGGAGGTTCTCCGGGGTCCGCTGCCGGTCGATGATGTCGCCCCCCAATTGGCTTAGCGCAATCGGGCTAGAATGCCGGCCTATCCCGGCGGCGGCTGAAAACCAGATGGTGGCGAAAAGAACCGGACTCGGTCGCTGGCTGGAAGCCCTGCTGGGGTCGTCGATGCCGGCCACGGTCGCAGCCTCCGACGGCGTTTCGGGCGCGGCCAGCGCGGCCCCCCGGACGGGGCCTGCCGAGGGGCTCCAGACCCTGCCCGTGGATCTGCTGGTCCGCGGTACCTACCAGCCCCGTCACGACATGCATCTGGAGTCGCTGGAGGACCTCGCCCAATCCATCCGGGCCCAAGGCGTGATCCAGCCCATCATCGTGCGGCCGCTGCCCGAGCGGGACCCCAGTGGTGCGCCCAAATACGAGATCGTGGCCGGGGAGCGCCGCTGGCGGGCGGCCCAGATGGCCGGGTTGCAGTCGATTCCGGTGGTGATCCGGGAGATTCCGGACTCCGCCGCCATTGCCATGGCCCTGATCGAGAACATCCAGCGGGAAAACCTCAACCCCCTGGAAGAGGCGCTGGCGCTGCGCCGCCTGATCGACGAGTTCGGCCTGACCCACGAGGAAGCCGCCGAGGCCATTGGCCGGTCCCGGGTGGCGGTGTCGAATCTGCTCCGCCTCATGCAGTTGGGGGAGACGGCCCGGGATTTGCTCCAGAGCCGGGCCCTGGAGATGGGCCATGCCCGGGCCATGCTGGGCCTTACGGATCCGTTGATGCAGGCCGAAGTGGCCCGGCTGGTGTCTGCCAAGAGCCTGTCGGTCCGGGAAACCGAGCGGCTGGTGAAGCGGATGCTCGAGGGGCCGTCGAAGCCTGCCGCCGCGGCCTCCACCCGGTCCACGGACCCGGACGTGCGCCGCCTCGAAAATGAACTGGCCGACAAGCTGGGCGCTCGGGTGGCGATCCAGCACGGCCGCGGCGGCAAGGGCAAGCTCGTCGTGGCCTACAACAGCATCGACGAGCTCGAAGGCATCCTCACCCACATCACCTGAAAAGGTCCCGGGCCGGGTGGAGCGCCATTATGCGCGGTTGATATGGATAGCGCCAAAAAGCGCGCCACACCGGCCGGGGCCGGTTTGGTTTTTGTTTTTA
>JBBQJK010000094.1:0-7438 GCA_038325835.1 Gammaproteobacteria bacterium | reverse complement strand
CGTCGCCATGAGCGACGTGGGCTCCACGGCCGGCAATCTGATGGTCCAGGGCGCCGGCGTGGGTGCCGCGCTCGTCAGCACGAAGTACGGCCGCGAGGCGGAGCTGGAGAGTGACCTCTACGGCATGCGGTACATGCAGCGCGCGGGCTACAACCCAATGGGAGCCGTGACGCTGCAGGAAAAGTTTGTGAAGCTCTCCCAGGGCGGCGGGCGGAACCAGAACTGGCTTGAAGGCCTCTTCGCAAGTCACCCGCCCTCACCGGAGCGCGTCGCCCGTAATAACGCCACTCTGGCGGAGCTGGGGAATCCCGGCGGCGATCTCGGCAGGGAGCGCTACGCGGCCCGCGTGGCGCCGCTGCTTGCCATGAAACCGGGTTACGACAAGGCAGACCAGGCGCTGGCCCTGGCACGCAAGAACGATCTGGCCGGGGCCCAGAAGCTCGCCGCTGACGCGGCGCGGCTCGTGCCCAGGGAGGCGCGCTTCGCGCAACTGCAGGGAGATGTTGCCCTCGCGCAGAAGAATCCCCAGGCGGCGCTGGCCTTCTACCAGAAATCCATCGCGCTGGACGACGACTACTTCGCCTCCTATCTGGGCGCTGGCACTGCCCAGTACAAGCTCCGGACCGGCGACCGCGGCGAAGCACAGCTGACAAAAAGCGCCCGGCTGCTGCCGACGGCGCCGGCACTCTACTATCTGGGCTCCATCGCGAAGGACGCAGGCAATCGCCAACGGGCCATGGAGCTCTTCAAGGCCGCGGCCAGCTCGAAGAGCGAGCTGGGCAAGCAGGCTGCTGGCGAATACGCGCGACTGGACTTTGCCGACAATGGCACCCGGTACATCGCTTCTGGTGTTCAGCTGGACGCCCGGGGCAATGTCCTGGCGGTCGTGGAAAACCGGGCTCCGTTCCCGGTGAGCCAGATCCTGCTGACGCCCGTGCTGCTGGACCAGAACGGGCGCGTGCAGCAGGAAGGCAGGCAGATCCGGGTGCCGAAGAGCCTCAACCCCGGCGACCGGGCCTCGGTAAACGCCGGCGTGGGGTCAGTAGCGGAGGATGTGCGACCGCGACTGCGCATCCGCGTGGACTCCGTCCGCGCCGAGTAGGAGCACCGACCGGCGCGACGGGGCGGCGCGACGGGGCGGCGCGACAGGGCCTAACGGGACTTGCGCCGCAACTCCTCCCGCAGGACACGGCGCAAGGTGGCCTCGAGCGGTTCATCGACACGCTGCATGTGTTCGCGCAGAGCGGCGTTCATCAACGACTGGTAGTTGCCACCACCCGACAAATTGACGGCCTCCCGGAACCACGAGAGAACCTCATCGTCGAGGCGGATGGTTATCCGGGTCTTGCCCTTCGCGAGGGGCAATACTGCTCCCCTTCTGGCCTTCGAGAAATCGTACTCCTTGCGCATTAGCGCTTCTCCCCGTATCGGCGCTGTTCGCTACGGCTTGCCCGCCTTGCCGAGATCGCCCGCACAAGGTCGGCGCGCAAGGTGAACACCAGAACAAGGACCCGGCCAAACGTGTCTTTTCCCACTGAGATGAATCGCTCCTCACCTGCAGAATCAGGATCTCTGCGTGTCAGTGCCCGGGCGTCGTCAAACAAGGTGACCGCATCGGCAAATGAAATCTCGTGTTTCTTCAGGTTAGCTAGCGCCTTGGCTGGGTCCCACTCGAAATCGGTCTGCTCCATGGTATGTACATTTGTGCACCGCCGTCAATGGCCGGCGTCTGCCTTACCGTAGGCAATAGCGCCCGGCGAGTCGCCTGATGAAAGCAGCGAAATCGCCTGGATTCAGTCCGCGCCGTGCAGGAGCGCCTTTAGGCGCGATGAGAGATCCTGGTCGCGCCTAAAGGCGCTCCTACAGTGCCGCAGGAAAGACGCGCCGGTAGTCACCGACCTGATCATCCAGAATCACGTCCTGCAGCCGCACGGGCTGGGCCAGCGCCAGACCTGCCAGCGTGCGACACCGGCTCAGCGCCACGTAGGTCTGCCCGTGGCTGAAGGCGCCCCGGCCGAGGTCGATGTAGACCCGGTCGAAGGTCTGGCCCTGGCTCTTGTGGATCGTTATCGCCCAGCCAAGCCGCAGCGGCAGCTGCTTGTAGGCCCCGATCTGCTCCCGGGTGATCTGCTTCGCAGACCGGTCGTACTGATAGGCCAGGTTCTCCCAGGCCGTCTTGCGCACCGCGTGTTCGGTGCCATCCTCGAGCTGCACCGTGGGCCCCTCGTCCCCGAGGGCGGTGACCACGCCCCAGGAGCCGTTGATCCAGCGCTTCTCGGTGTCGTTCTTGAGGAACATGACCTTGGCACCCACCTTTAGCGTCAGCACGGGCTCGGTGGGAAAGGCGGCCGTGTCGAACTTGCCGCTGACCTCTGCCGCGTAGACCTTCGCCTTACCCGGCAATGCCATGAGGCGCCGGGTGTTCTCCCGGAAGGCGGCATCGTTCGTGGCAGTGAGCACGATATGGCTGTCCGGGTCCGGCAGGCGGGCCTTCGGGATCACCCGGTCATTCAGGGCGCGCAGTGTGCCCTCCCCCGGCTCGCCGTCCCGGATATGCTGGAGAATGTTGCGGAACCCGGCATCGTCTTTCTGCCGGTATATTTTTTCCAGATCCACTGACCGGCCCACGCACTCCCGCCAGACCAGTGCCTGGAAGAACCAGGGGCCCCCGTAGGTTTCCTCGAAGTACTCCTTCAGCTCGGGCTCCCGCACCACGGGTGGCAACTGCCACAGGTCGCCGAAGAGGGCGAGCTGGACGCCACCGAAGGGCTCGTCATTGCGCCGGTTGAGGCGGAGCGCCTGGTCGATGCCGTCCATCAGGTCGGCCCGGACCATGGAGACCTCGTCGATGATGAGCAGGTCCAGCGCTTTCATCACGCTGGTGTGGCGCAGGGCCCGGATCTCCCGGGTATCCACGAAGCGGGGCGGCAGCCGAAAAAAGGAGTGGATGGTCTGGCCACCAACGCTGATCGCCGCGAGGCCCGTGGGTGCCACCACGGCCACGTTGCGGGGCGTCTCATCCCTGAGCAGATGCAGCAGCGTGGTCTTGCCCGTTCCGGCGCGGCCGGTAATGAAGACGTGCTGCTCCCCGCTCTCGATGAGTTCCAGGGCCCGGTCGAAATCGGCGTTGGGCTCGAGCCCGTCCCGGAGGCGCGGCTTGCGGGGGATCTGGACAGGCATACGGTCATTGTCCAGCAAATGGCGCAGGTAGGAGCGGCTTCAGCCGCGAACCGGCCTGCGGGTAGGAGCGGCTTCAGCCGCGAACCGGACAAACAGGTAATCTCCACCCAACGACCAGCACAGGAACCCCACCATGCCCGCGAAGAAAACCCCCGCCATCTCCCGACGCGCCGTCCTGGTCGCTGGCACCGGACTTGCCGCTCTGGGCGCCACGGGCGTCACTGCCGCCGCGCCCCGGCGCCTGTCCGCCGCGGAGAGTCGCTTCCGCATGACCAACACCTCGGTCATGACGATCCCGAAGGACCCCCGACTGGACCTGGACGACCCGGAAACGAATTACCGGGCGATGCTCAAGCTCCGCGCCGATACCGCCTCGAAGGACGTCTACTTCGCCTTTCCGGGGGTTGCCTGGGCGATGGTGCCCCAGGAGAAGAATTACCGGTGCTTCAAGACCTTCGGTATAGGCGCCTCCCGTATTGAGGAAGTGGCCGAGGGCTGGCGCATCTACAGCCGGGAGGTGCTCTATTATCTGGATCCGGACACCGGCGCGATCCTGGAGACCTGGAAGAATCCATTCCTCGGCGGCCGCGAGGTCGAGGTGGCCCACATCGCCAACGACCCGGTGAACGGGGTCTTTGCCCGGCAGAACAACCCGATACTGTCGCCGCCCTATCCCTACGTGTCCTGCGGTGACGACGTGGTCTTTCAGTGGAACTTCTTCATCTACAAGCCCGCCGTGCTTACGCGCTCCGAGTACCCGCTCTACTCCAGCGGAGACAAGGACCAGTACGCGGAACTGTGGGGCATCAAGGGCCGCAAGAGCGAGATCCTGGACCCGAAGGTCACATCGGCGTCCTGCGTAATGTCCTGGAGCCGGGTCGCCGGCTGGCTACCCTTCATGGAGATGGGCACGACCCCGGGCACGATGGTTTTTCACAGCCACAGCATGAAGCTGATGAATGGCATCGGCGATCTGCCCCGCTACATCCTCGACTACACCGAGAAGAACTACGCGAAGTACCTGGAGGCACCGAAAGAATGGCTGGGGCCAGTGATGACCTCCAGCTTCGGGGAATTCAAGAAAAAGATCGATGCAAAAAAGAAGCCCTGACGACGACGCCCCGAGGGACCGGTGACCGCCGCGCCCCCGGATTCACAGGAGCCGCTTCAGCCGCGACCCGAAACCCGGGAGACCAGCGGAAACCTCTCGGGATACCGGATAGACTCGACAGCGAGATCGATGTCCAAGGCAGGCCAGTACAGGTGATCCGGGGCCGGGCGTTCTACCTCCCTGAGCTCGGCGACGGTGGCCTTGCGAAACCAGGGAAAGTCCGCAAACGTCACCACGAGTTCCTCGTCTCCCAGCCGGAGGCAAAACCCGTCGGCGGTGACGTTGGAAGCTTCAACCCGGGAAGTGCTTGGTCCAAGCCCGGCGGATTTCATCAGTGTGTTCCTCGATCATTCGGCGGGTGGCACTAACCTGGCGTGCGCTCAGGCCCTGATTCTGCGCCAGGTGTACGACCGGCTCAAGCCAGAACTTGGCTTCGCCGCTCGTGCATTGCACAGGAACGTGCAGACGGCGTTCTTCGCGGGAGAAAAAGTAAAACCGGAAGCCCGACAGGAGTAGGTCGGGAGGATCGCGGCTGAAGCCGCTCCTACGGTCCGGAACCCTTCCGCGTCAACGCCTTCATCCCCCGCTCCAGGCCATCCAGCGTCAGCGGAAACATCCGGCCGCCCAGCAGCTCCCGCACGACGTTGATGGTGTAGTGGTAGCCCCAGTCAGCCTCCGGCGTAGGGTTCAGCCAGATCGAGCGCTGGTAGACGCCCGTCAGGCGCTTGAGCCAGTCGGCGCCGGCATCGTCGTTCATGTATTCCAGCGAGCCGCCGGGCCGCAGGATCTCGAAGGGGCTCATGGTCGCATCGCCCACGAAGATCAGTCGGTAGTCGGCGTTGAACCGGTGCAGCAGGTCCCACGTCGGGGTCCGCTCCCCGTGGCGGCGCCGGTTGTCGTTCCAGACAAAGTCGTACACGCAATTGTGAAAATAGTAGAACTGCAGGTGTTTGAATTCCGACTTGGCCGCGGAGAACAGCTCGGAACATAGCCGGGAGTGCTCGTCCATGGACCCACCGATATCAAGGAGGAGCAGAACCTTCACGGCGTTGTGCCGTTCCGGGCGTAGCTGCAGGTCCAGATAGCCGGCATTGCGGGCCGTCTTGTCGATGGTCCCATCCAGGTCCAGTTCGTCCGCGGCACCTTCCCGGGCAAAGCGCCGCAGGCGGCGCAGCGCCACCTTCATGTTGCGGGTGCCGAGCTGCACGTCGCCGTCCAGGTTGCGGAACTCCCGGGCGTCCCACACCTTCACCGCCGAGCGGTTCCGGGACTTGTCCTGGCCGATCCGGATGCCCTCGGGGTTGTAGCCATAGGCACCGAAGGGTGACTTGCCCGCCGTGCCGATCCATTTGTTACCGCCCTCGTGACGCCCCTTCTGCTCCTCCAGGCGCTCCCTGAAGCGCTTCATCAGCTCGTCCCAGCCACCCAGTGACTCGACAAGCGCTTTTTCCTCGGGTGACAGGTTCAGTTCCGCCTCCTTCTGCAGCCACTCCAGGGGAATCTCGTGGCCCTGACCGGTCGCGGCCTCCACGCCCTTATAGAACGCCGCAAAGGCCCGGTCGAACTTGTCGAAGTTCGTCTCGTCCTTCACCAGCGCCGCGCGGGCCAGCACGTAGAACTCGTCGATGTTAGGGCCGATGACGTCGCTCTTCAGGGCCTCGAGCAGCGTCAGGTACTCCGGGATGGAGACCGGGACCTGGTGCTCTTTCAGCGCAAAAAAGAAGTTGCTAAGCATGGTGTGCTGGTAGGAGCGCCTTCAGGCGCGATTCCGTTGTCCCGGTCGCGGCTGAAGCCGCTCCTACGACGGGTTCCTTCGCGACATGAACACCAGCCGCTCGAACAGATGCACGTCCTGCTCATTCTTGAGCAGCGCCCCGTGGAGTGGCGGAATGATGGACTTGCGGTCGTCGGTGCGCAGCGCCTCCGGCGGGATGTCCTCGGCGAGCAGCAGCTTGAGCCAGTCCAGCAGCTCCGATGTGGAGGGCTTCTTCTTGAGGCCCGGCACCTCCCGCACGGCGAAGAACGCCTCCAGGGCCTCCTTGAGCAAAGCCTTCTTGATCCCCGGGTAGTGCACCTCGACGATCTGCTCCATGGTCGCCTTGTCGGGGAAGCGGATGTAGTGGAAGAAGCAGCGGCGCAGGAAGGCGTCCGGCAGGTCCTTCTCGTTATTGCTGGTGATGAACACCAGCGGCCGCTGCTTCGCTTTGATGAGCTGCCGGGTCTCGTAGACGTAAAACTCCATCCGGTCCAGTTCCCGCAGCAGGTCGTTGGGGAACTCGATGTCGGCCTTGTCGATCTCGTCGATGAGGAGCACCACCGGCGTCTCGCTCACGAAGGCCTGCCAAAGCATCCCGGGCACGATGTAGTTGGCGATGTCCTGGACCTTCGGGTCGCCGAGCTGGGAGTCCCGCAGGCGGGATACCGCGTCGTACTCGTAGAGGCCCTGCTGGGCCTTGGTGGTGGACTTGATGTGCCACTCCAGCAGCGGCATCCCCAAGCCCTGGGCCACCTCCTCTGCCAGCCGGGTCTTGCCCGTGCCCGGCTCGCCCTTGATCAGCAGCGGGCGGCCGAGGGTGATGGCGGCATTGACCGCGAGCCGGAGGTCGTCGGTGGCGACGTAGGTCTTGGAGCCGGTGAAGCGCATGGGGTATAGCTCGCTGTGATTCTCGGCAGCATATAACGCAAAAACCCCGCCGAGGCGGGGTCTTTGGTCGTCAGCGGCTGAAGAAGTGCTTAGGCCTTGGCGCGGCGCCGCATAACGCCCATCAGGCCCAGCGCAGAACCAAACAGCCAGACGGCCGCAGGCACCGGAATGACCTGCACGTCCATGCGCACGCTCTCGACGTTCCAGCCCGCCCGGGTGACCTGGATGGCGAAGTTGTACTCGCCCACGGCGTTCGGGTTGAAACTGGTGAAGGCGCCGCCCGGAGCCGTGAGGAACGGCGGGTTGCTGACAGCCAGGAAGTTGAACAGCAGGTTCTGGGAACCCTGGGTGTTGGTGGCCAGCGGGGTGCTGGCGTTTAGCACGTTGGTGACGTCCACCACGCCAAGGTTCACCGGGCCATTGTCGAAGGCCGGGTTGAAGTCGTAGTAGAGCTTGATGTCGTAGTCGGTCAGCTTGACGCCGGCCGGACCCGTGACATTGAT
>JBBQJK010000093.1:0-7440 GCA_038325835.1 Gammaproteobacteria bacterium | reverse complement strand
GCCCTTCAGCTACACCATCGAGATGGTCATCCAGGCGGGCAAGAAGCACCTGGCGATTGCCTCGGTGCCCGTGGCCACCAACGTGACGAAGCGCTCGTCCCGGCTGTTCAAGAGTATTCCGGCCTTCATCCGGGATCAGGTGACGACCATCGTCCGCATGTACTCGATGTACCAGCCGCTGCGGGTGTTCTTCTGGATCGGCACCCTGCTGTCCGTCGCCGGCGCCATCCCCGTCGTGCGGTGTCTCTACTTCTACGCCATCAACGAGGGTGCCGGCCACGTGCAGTCGCTGATCCTGGGCGGCGCGCTGCTGATGATGGGCTTCTTCGCCTACCTGGTCGGCCTCGTCGCCGACCTGATCCAGTTCAACCGGCAACTGCTGGAGATGGTGCTCGAGCGGCTGAAGGTCATCGAGTACGGCGAGCGGCCTGCGCCTGCGCCCGTACCGTTTGATTACCAGCCGCCGCTGAACTTGCCGGTGTCGTAGGGATTGAAGGTCTCGCCGTCCTGCTTGGGCCGTTTGTCGATCAGGTGGGCGCGCTTCAGCTCCCGCTCGCCGTCCGGCTCGGTTTGCAGCTCCCAGGTGTAGGTGTCGTAGGGGTTGGCGCCGGATCCCGTGCCGGGCTCGGCCTTCGGTCGCGGGGCTGCGGTTTCCCGCAGGACCGGGGCCACCCGGGCCGGTTCACCCCCGGCGTCTTTCCTGAAAAATCGCAGCCAGCTCACGATGCGCTCCGGCCTGGTGATGGACGAGTGGGCACCGTAACCCCGGCGGGGGCCGTCGCAGCGTGACGCAGGCCGCACTTCCCGGGACGTCGGCGGCCCAACCAGCGGGCCGGGCGACGGGCGGTCAGCCGCTGGCGGCCGGCGGCAGTGGCGGCAGCCCGTCCTGCAGGCCGTCCTGCAGGCGCACGTCCAGGCGCGGGAACGGAATGCCGATACCGGCGGCGCGCAGGGCGGTGAGGACCCGCACCCGGGCGGCACTCTCCACCTCCAGCCGGTCATCCATATCACTGGTCCAGAGCAGCAGGCTGAAGTCGAGGGCGCTGGCCCCGAAGCCCCGGAAGACGGTCATCGCGGTCGGGTGGTCTGCCAGGCCCGGCAGATCCCGAATGGACGCCAGCAGAACCTCCTCCACGCGGACCGGATCGCTGGCGTAGTCGACGCCCACCGTCACGTCGATACGCCGCGCCCGGTCACTGAGGGTCCAGTTGGTGAGCTCGCTGGAGATCAGGTTGGCATTGGGCACGCTCACCTCCGCGCCGTCCGGCGTCCGGATCCGTGTGGCGCGCAGACCGATGAGGTCCACCCGGCCGCTGGTCTGGCCCAGCGTAATCTGGTCGCCCTCCCGGATCGGGCGCTCGAAGGCCAGGATGAGACCCGAGACGAAGTTGTTCACGATGTTCTGCAGGCCGAAGCCGATGCCGACGCCGAGCGCGCTGATCAGCAGCGTGAGCTTCGACAGCTCCACGCCGGAGGCCGCCAGCGCAAACAGGATGCCGACGATCACGAGCGCGTAGTAGATGAGCCGCGAGGCGGCCGAAGCGGCGCCCATCGCGAGGGGCATCCGGGCCAGCACATCCTCATCCAGAACAAAGCGGACGAAGCGGGCCACCGCCAGGGCCAGGGCGATGCCGATGAAGAACCACAGCAGGTCGCCCAGCGAGAGCTGGACGTTACCGAACGCCACGGGCGTGGTGAGCAGGCCGCCGACGAAGGTCCAGACCGGCTCCAGCACCGGCAGGATGCCGGGCAGCAGGCCGAGGAAGGAGATGAAGAGCACCAGGCGGATCAGGCGCCGGCCCCAGACCCGCACGGCCTCGGGCCAGTTCCGCACGCCCCGCAGCCACCGCGCACCGGGACCGCCGACCCAGGCATCCAGGGCCGAACGCAGGATGGCGTCGGTCGCCAGGAGCGTGCACAGCGCCAGGGACACGAAGACGATGCCGCCAATGGCCTGCTGCCCGAGAGACCGGGCCCCGACCACCTCAGCGACGAGGCCGATGGCCACGATGAACGGGGCGAGCACGGCAATGCCGTGAATCGCGCGACGGAACAGGGGCTCGCCACCAGGGCCGGGAGCGGACCTGCGGGCCAGCTGGCGGTACACCACCAGCGCGACGCCACCCAGAAGGACGATGACCAGCCGGCCGTACCAGTCATCCCCGAGCACGATGAGCTGGAGCAGGAACGCGAGCGCCAGCAACAGGAGCCCCTGCAGCGGGCGGATTTCCGCCGGCGCGACGAGGGCAGGCAGGATCCGCCAGAGCAGCCCGGTGGCCAGGATGCCCCGGAGCAGCGTCAGCCCGAGCGGTAAATCGGGCAACAGCAGGAACGGCCCCAGGAGTATCCACACGAGCACGGTTACGGCGAAGGGATACCGCGTCAGCAGTTCGTCCGTCTCGTCGGCGCTGGTTCCGGCACGCTGGTCCTGGGCCATCAGCGCTCGCCGCAGCCGGTCCACGGCAACCAGCAGGACCAGAAGGATGAGACCGAAGACGCCGGTCTGGACAGGCCAGAACTCTATGTAGTCCTGGACTCCCGCGCGCAAGGTCGTGACGTTCTGGCGGGTCAGCTCCAGGGGCTGACGCAGGTTATCCGGCAATTTCCAGAGCGGCGCTGCGGTGATGGCCAGCGGCTGCTCCTGGCGGCCGAGCCGCGTGGCGTTCAGCTGGACCTGCAGTTCCCGGAGCGCGTTCTGGAGTTCGCCCACGCGCACGTCGGCGCCCACCACCACGTCGAGCCGCTTGCGGAGCGGTTGCCGGGTGATCTCGATGCTGTCGGCCATGGCCAGCAGCCGGTCCCGGAGCGCGTCGGGCAGCGCGTCCGGCGGCGGCTCCCCGGGATCGCCGGCGTTCGCCGGTGGCGCGGGGTCTGCCGCTTCCCGGAGAAAGCCGACGTCGGAGCGCAACGCCGTCCGCCAGGGGTCCAGCAGCGCAATTTCACCCTGGAGTCGGGTCCGCCACTTCGAAAAAATGCGCTCCAGGTTGCTCAGCTTCTGCAGGACGGCGGAGAGCTCCACGAGATCGGCCCCGGTGGGGTCTGCCGCCTGCACGCCGCCCAGCACGCGCTCAGCCTCCTGCGTTTTGGCCGGCAGCGCCACCGCGATCCCGGCCAGTTCCGGGGCCGGCCTGCGGAGGTAGTCATGGATTTCCATCAGGCGGCGATTGACGGCATCGAGGCGCTGGACCACCGCGGCGGTGCTGGTCTCTGCCGGCGCGCCGGCGGGGACTGGGGCCGGGGCCGATTCGGCCGGGGGAGACACGTCCTGTGCGGCAGTGCTGCCGAAGCCGACGACCAGCAGCAGGGCGCACCCGATCAGGCGGTTGGTCCTCATCAGATTATTGTAACCGGAGGACTGGCTGGCTCCCGTGCGAGCCAACGGTCAGTACGCGGGCTGAAGGACGGCACCGCGCTGACTGACGGGGCGTGTGGCAGACTAAGTCTTCTGCTCAGTAGCCCCTTGCAAGCCAGCACCTCATTCTCATGGCAAAGCACTCCCGGCATCTGCCCGCCTTGCTTGCCCTCGGCCTCTTGCTGGGGCTGTGCCTGGCAATTCTGGGTGCCGGCGAAATGTTGGTTCGGGGTGCGGGTTGGCGGCCCTGGTCCCCGGCGGATCCGGGCGTGCAGGTCACTCCCGGGGGGCGCGTGGCGAGGCTCCATCCCACCTTGGGCTATACCCATTTGCCAGGCCGCTTTACGGTGACTTTGGCCGACGGCTTCACTTTCAGCATGACCCACGGGCCAGACACGCTGCGGATCACCAGCGCGGTGGACCCGGGGCCCCCGGACGGGCGCCCGGAAATCTGGATTCTGGGCTGTTCGGCGACCCACGGCTGGTCCCTCAACGATAACGAGACCTACCCCTGGCTTCTACAGGAAAAGTTTCCCCGCTACCGGGTGCTTAACTTTGGCGTCAGCGGCTATGGCACGCTCCAGTCTCTGATTCAGTTTCGGGAGGCCTTGGCCACAGGGCGACCCAAACCAAGACTCGTGATCCTTGCCTACGGAGACTTTCACGACGCCCGTAACACTTTGGCCCGGCAGCGCCGCAAGGAAGTGGCGCCCTGGAATCGGCTGGGACCACTGCGGCAGCCTTACGCCCGTCTGGCCCCCAACGGGCAACTACAGCTCGCCATGACAGACGTGGAGTTCACGGAATTCCCCTTCATGACTTCCTCGGCCCTGATCGACAAGCTTGAGTCCACATACAACGGGTTCGAAGTGGCTTTTCTGGACAGCCACCAGGTGTCCGAGGCACTGGTACTGCAGATCAATAAACTGGCCCGGGAGAACGGCAGCACTTTTATAGTGGCCGGTATCTGGAACAGTGCGCTGACGAAGGACATGCTTGAATATGCTGAAGGCGAGCACATACGGGCTCTGGATATCTCCGTGGATACCCGCCGGAGTGAGTACAACAACCTCCCCCACGACATCCACCCGAGCGCCCTGGCGAACCGCCACTACGCCGATCAGCTTGGGAATTACCTGACCGGGCAGGGCCTGCTGTAGTCCTCAGCGGGCGTGTTCAGAACAGCGCGTAGATGAAGGGCGCCGCCACCGAACCGCCGAGCGCCACCAGCAACCCCACCAAAAAAAGCAGGAAGAGGATGGGGGCAAGCCACCACTTCCTTGTGTGGCGCAGGAAGTCCAGCATTTCCCTGGCCAACGAGGCTTCCCTGGCTTCTGCCTGATTCTCGAAGGCATCCCCGGGAGTGGCCGGTTGTGCCGGTTCCTTCTGCGCCATGGAAGGCTTGCTCCTGCTCAAAACTGCCGAAAATAGTCCCGGACTTGCCGGGTGTCTCGCCGCTCAACCCAATAGGTGTTTGTCCCCCGCTGAATGCGCCGGTGCATGGGGTCTTGACCGGCTAGCCGGAGCGCCCATCCTATCGCGGTCACTGCGCCGAAGTAGACCACCCCGATCAGCGCGTGGGAAACCAGCCAACCCAGCGGATAGACGGCCCGTAACCAGCCGGTGTAAAGCAGCAGGCGCGCCCGGGGCACGAGCGCGTACAGGCCCCCGAAAGCAGCACCCAGACCCACCAGCAGGGCCGGCCCCACCGTGGCTTTGGAACTCCACCAGAGCAGGCCTGCCAGGAGGGCGAATAATGCGGGAACAAGAATCCCAAACCAACGAAGTTCACGAGTCCCAGGCTGAAGATTGAGTTCAATTAATGCCATAAAACACTCTCTGCTCGGTCTTCAAGATCTTTCTACCAGCCGCTTTCTGCCGATCATGACGAAAAATCCGCCTTCTCGCTGACCCGCCGCGAAAATCTGGCTGGCCTGAACCAGAAAATGATCCAGCGCAGTGCCCTCGGCCTGGGGGTGAAACAAGCTCGGGCCGTCCAGGCCGTCATCGTCGGGACGCAGCGCCGGTAATCCACGCACGAACTCAATGTCATTTGCCTTAAACCATTCCAGGACTTCCCCGAAGGTGTGCTTCGACTCGTGGGGGTGCTGGTACTGGTCCGCAAACCAGGCCCGCTGCTTTTCCGCGCTCAGCCCGGCCTGACGCAGCACGGGATCGAGCCACCGGGCGCCGCCCCGCGTGAGCCGAAACATCTGGCGGCGCAGGTCAGTCAGCAGGCGGCCATAAGTGTTGTACAGACCGAGCACAACATGTCCCCCCGGTTTCAGAAGCCCAAGAATGCTGACCAGACCGCCGGCGGGGTCTGCCGTGTGGTGGAGCACACCGTTGCATAAAATCACGTCAAACGACGCGGGCGAAAAAATCGGCTTGAACAGGTTCATCTGCATGAATTGAACCCTCGTCAGTCCGTGCTCCCGGCTGAAGGCTTCGCCCAGGCGCAGGGAGTTCATGCACATGTCCGTGCCCACTGCCCGCCGGCAGGAAATACCCAGAAAGTTCGTGAGCTGCCCGGTACCGCAGCCCACCTCCAGAACGGAGATGTTGTAGGGCAGAGTCTCATCCAGCCGCCGGGCATAGACACCTCGTCGGGATTTCTCCACCAATGCCCGCACGGAGTCGTGGTCGTCGTAATTCGGAAAAGGCGTGTCCTCATAAAACGCCTTCACCGTGTCCGTCACGTCCGCGCCTTTATCAAGCCCATCACTCGGCCAGAACAACTGAGGAATAGTCCCCTCACAAGGAAAGACATGGGCACAAACCGGGCAGGTCAGCTGCTTGCCGTCGGTGCTCAAACTGGCCTTGCAGCAGGGACTTATAAGGGTTCCGGCCTTTAGCAGGTCCGAGAGAATGTCGCCGGCCTCGCTCACCTGCCCCGGCTGGTCAGACTTGCGCAGGATAAAATTGCCGATGCAAAGCACATCGATTCCAGAACCCATGAAGGTGCGCCAGGCATCCAGCGGTGTGCAGACCACAGGCTCCCAGCTCAGGTTGAAGCTGGTGTTCACCAGCACCGGGCAGCCGGTTTTTTGGTAAAAACTCTCCAACAGCGTGCGCAGGCGTCCGTGACGAACCCCATCGACGGTCTGCATACGGGCGGAGTAGTCCACATGCGTGACAGCCGGAATCACTGAATGCAGTCCCCGACGCATCTCCGGGCGAACCGGTGCCACGAGCAGCATGTAGGGACTCTCCTGCCCGGGCTTCACCTCAAAATACTCGTGGGCATGCTCGGCCAGCACAATTGGTGCAAAAGGCCTGAAGCCCTCCCGAAACTTGACCTTCATGTTGATGATGGATTGCATGGCCGGGTTGCGGGCATCGCCGAGAATGCTGCGCAGTCCCAAGGCCCGGGGGCCAAACTCCATGCGGCCCTGAAACCAGCCCACGACCTGGCCCTCGGAAATTACCTGCGCCACCTGGTCTACGAGGGTCGCCTCGTCGTCGATCCGCTGGCAGGGGGCAGCCACCGAGGCAAAGAACTGCTGAAGCTCCTCGTTATCAATCTCCGGACCCAGTTGCGACCCCCGCTGCCGGTCCTTGCCCGCCAGCACAACCCGCGGCTGGTCCAGAAGTTGGTGCCAGATAAACATCGCCACACCCAGGGCGCCGCCCGCATCGCCCGCCGCTGGCTGGATCCAGAGGTCATCGAAGGGTCCTTCCCGGAGCAGTCGGCCGTTACCCACGCAATTGAGCGCGACACCCCCGCCCAGGCACAGGTTTTTCATACCGGTAACCCGGTGGGCGTGCCGCGCCATCCGCAGCATGATGTCCTCTGTCACCTTCTGGATGGACGCGGCCAGGTCCTGGTGGCGCTGGGTGATGGGGTCCGATGGCTGGCGCGGCGGGCCGCCGAACAGTTCGTGAAACCTGGCCGAGGTCATGGTCAGGCCCGCACAGTAATTGAAGTACGACATGTCCAGGCGGAAAGAGCCGTCGGCTTTCAGGTCCAGCAGCTTGTCCAGAATCGAGCCGGCGAAGGCAGGCTCACCGTAGGGCGCGAGACCCATCAGCTTGTATTCGCCCTCGTTGACGGCAAACCCGCAGTAGTAGGTAAACGCGGAGTAAAG
>JBBQJK010000092.1:0-7444 GCA_038325835.1 Gammaproteobacteria bacterium | reverse complement strand
ACAGAATAACTAAGGTCCGGTACCTTTTCTCTTATGAACGACAAGCTGAAGAGTAAGAACTACGCTGAGCTGCTCGCGCCCCTGCAGCTCGAACTGAACAACCTGACGCACTGGTTGCAGCACACCCGCAAGCGGATGGTTGTGATCTTCGAGGGCCGGGATACGTCCGGCAAGGGTGGGGTGATCAATGCCATTGCCGAAACCCTGAACCCCCGGCACGTCCGCATCGTTGCCCTCGCGACACCCACCGACCGTGAGCGGACCCAGTGGTACTTTCAGCGCTACGTGCAGCACCTGCCCGCAGCCGGGGAACTCGTCCTGTTCGATCGCAGCTGGTACAACCGGGCGGGGGTTGAGAAAGTCATGGGCTTCTGCACCGATACCGAGTACCGCCAGTTCCTGAAGGAAGCGCCGCGCTTCGAGCAGCAACTGGTCGATGACGGCATCCTGCTCTTCAAGTACTGGCTGGCCGTCGACCAGCGGCAGCAGGAGAAGCGCTTTGCCGAGCGGGCGGCGGATCCACTGAAACGCTGGAAACTGTCGCCCATCGACCTGGAGGCCCGGAAGAAGTACGCCGAGTACGGGAAGGTGCGTAATCGCATGCTTGCGGCAACCCACACCCGGCAGGCACCCTGGGCGCTCGTCGAGTTCAACGACCAGCGCCGAGGGCGGCTGAACCTGATCCGCCATCTCCTCGATCAGATCCCGGACACGAAGGTGCCCCAGACCAGACTCAGGCTGCCGCCCCTGAGGGCGAAGCTGGCGACAGAGCACTACCCGTCATCGCTGCCGCCGATCAAGGGCAGATACTGATTCCACGTGGACTGCCGCCCGGTTTCACATAATTGCCGGTTTGGCCTTGAGCACTGCCGCCGCTGTAGCATCCGTCGTCGATAGTCCAAAAAATACCACCACGCCACACAGGGACTCGAGCAATGCACCCCAGAATCGGCAACGCGGCCCTAACCTGCCTGTCTGCCCTGGTCACCGCAGGCACTGCCAGCGCCTTTGCCCTCTATCCCGCCAACGGCTTCCTTGGCTACGACTACAACAAGTGGGGAGACCCGGCGATCGGCACGAGCGCTTTGATCTACTGGAGCCTGATGCCAGTCGGGACTGGCGGCTCCGCCTACTGCGGGGCGGCCTGCCCGGGCACCAGCACGCTCACCCTCCCCAGTTTCTATGACTGGAACACCAATACCTTCTCGTCAGTGCAACTGTCGGACCCGGTCATGATCGGTTACCTGCAGAACGCGCTGAACACCTGGGCCCGGTCCGCGAACGTTACCTTCCGCTACCTGCCCGTCGATGCCGGTGTGCCTATCGACGATCCGGCAGCCGAGCCGCCGGCCACCGGCCACATCAGGATCGGGGTGTTCAGTTCCGGATTCAACGGGCCCGCGGCTGTGGGTTTCGCTCCGCCGCCGAACGGCTTCATTCCCAACAGCTCCCAGCTGGCAACCGGCGCTGGCGACGTGATTTTTGGTGCGGCTTACTCGTACCAGAACCCCACCGGCGCTGACGGCGAGCCTCTGCAGGCATTCCCTCAGGGTGGAGGTCCGTTCCTGAATGACTTCCAGGGTCTTGCACTCCACGAGATCGGCCACGCGCTGGGGATAGACCACTCCGCAGTTGCCGACGCCGTGATGTGCGGCTTTCCGAACACCTGCACCTACGACGATGTGCAGACCTACGAGATCAACCGGGAACTCAACCCGGACGATGTCGCCGGAATTCGCACCCTTTACGGGGTAGCGCCCGATACAGACGGCGATGGCGTGGTGGATTCGCTGGATAACTGCAAACTGCTGACCAACGCCAACCAGCGGGACACCAACGGGGACGGCTACGGGAACGCCTGCGATCCTGACTTCAATGGCAATGGCATCGTCGACTCCCAGGATGGCGCGCTGCTCAAGGCGCGCTTTGGGTCAGCGGTGCACCCCGATCAGGATCTGAACGGCAATGGCATCGTCGACTCCCAGGACGGTGCGCGGCTGAAGGCGAAGTTTGGGCAGCCACCGGGTCCGTCGGGCCTGGTGCCCTGACGACGCAAAAAGGTACCGGACCTTAGTTATTTAAGTTCTTTAGTTGTTGCTGTTCAGTTGTAACAACTAAAGAACTTAAATAACTAAGGTCCGGTACCTTTTGGATTTAAATAACTAAGGTCCGGTACCTTTTGGATTACTTTTTGGATTACTCGGGGTCGTAGGCCAGGTTTGAGGACAGCCAGCGTTCCGCCGTGGCCAGTGACAGCCCCTTCCTCCGGGCATAGTCCTCCACCTGGTCGCGCCCAATCCGGCCGACACCAAAGTAACGGGACTCCGGGTGGGCGTAGTAGAAGCCACTGACTGAAGCCGCAGGCATCATGACGAATGACTCGGTGAGCTGCACACCGATGGTTTTCTCCACGTCCAGCAGCTTCCAGAGCGTGGCCTTCTCCGTGTGGTCCGGGCAGGCCGGGTAGCCCGGCGCGGGACGGATCCCCCGGTAGGCCTCCGCGACGAGTTGCTCGCTGTTCAAGGTCTCTTCCGTCGCGTAGCCCCAGTGCACCCGGCGCACGTCGGCGTGCAGATACTCGGCACACGCTTCAGCCAGCCGGTCAGCGAGCGCCTTGAGCAGGATGGACGAGTAGTCGTCCAGGTCCCGCTCGAACGCCTCCACATGGGAGTCGATGCCCAGCCCGGCCGTGACGACGAAGGCACCGACATAGTCGCGCAAGCCGCTGTCGTGAGGCGCCACGAAGTCAGCCAGGCAGGCATTAGGCAGCTGGTCCGCGAGCGGCTTCTGCTGGCGAAGATGGTGCAGAGTGGCGACCGGGCCGGAGCGTTGCTCGTCCGCGTAGATGGCAATGTCATCGTCCCCCACCCGGTTGGCAGGGAAAAAGCCGAACACAGCCCTGGCAGTCAGCCACTTCCCGGCCACGATCCGGGACAGCATCTTCTGCGCATCCGCGTACAGGTCCCGGGACGCCTCACCCACGATTTCATCGTCAAGAATCGCCGGAAACGTCCCACGGAACTCGTAGGCGTTAAACAATGGCATCCAGTCGATATACGGCACCAGGGTGGCGAGCGGGATGTCGTCCAGCACCCGCACTCCAGTAAAGGTGGGTGCCGCCGGCGGCGGCGTCCACTGCAGAGCGATGCGGTTCCTCCGGGCGTCGGCAATACTCAGCTGAGGCGACGCTTCGGTCCGGCGGCCATGCCGCTCACGCCGCACGCGGGCGTCTTCCTTGACGCTGGCCACATAGGCCGGCCGGTCCGCGGTGCTCGCCAGTTTCTGGGCCACGCCCACCGCGCGGGAGGCATCCTTGACGTAGACCACGGGTCCGTCGTACTCGGGATCGATCTTCACCGAGGTGTGGGCAGGCGAGGTGGTGGCCCCGCCGATGAGCAACGGGAGAGTGAAGTTCTGCCGCTTCATCTCCTTCGCCACTTGCACCATCTCCTCGAGGGACGGGGTAATGAGGCCGGACAGCCCGATCATGTCGGCCTTCTCGCGGCGCGCCGTCTCCAGCACGCGCTCGCAGGGCACCATGACGCCAAGATCGATAACTTCGAAGTTGTTGCACTGGAGGACGACGCTCACGATGTTCTTGCCAATGTCGTGCACGTCACCCTTCACGGTGGCCATCACGATCTTCCCCGCCTTGCGCGGGGCGCCGGACTGGGCAGCCTCGATGTAAGGCACGAGGTGAGCCACTGCCTTCTTCATCACGCGGGCTGACTTGACGACCTGGGGCAGAAACATCTTGCCGGACCCAAACAGATCCCCGACCACGTTCATGCCATCCATCAACGGGCCCTCGATCACGTCCAGCGGCCGCTGGGCCAGGAGACGGGCCTCCTCAGTGTCAGCGACAATGAACTCGTCTATGCCCTTCACCAGCGCATGGGACAGGCGCTGGCCAGGCGGCAGCTGGCGCCATTCCTGGTCAACCTGCTTCGCCACACCGGCACCCACGTCGCGGAAACGGGCGGCGAGCTCCAGCAAGCGGTCGGTGGCGTCGGGGCGCCGGTTGAGGATGACATCCTCGACGGCCGCCTTGAGTTCGGGCTGAATCTGCTCGTAGATCGACAGTTGCCCGGCGTTGACGATGCCCATGTCCATGCCGGCCTGGATCGCGTGGTACAGAAATGCCGAGTGCATGGCCTCACGCACGGCATCGTTGCCCCGGAACGAGAAGGACACATTACTGACTCCCCCGCTCACGAGGGCGTGGGGCAGCGTCGCCTTGATCTGTCGCGTGGCTTCAATGAAGGCAACGCCGTAGTCGTTGTGCTCCTCAATGCCGGTCGCCACCGCGAATATGTTCGGGTCGAAGATGATGTCTTCAGCCGGGAAGCCCACCTGCTCAGTCAGCAACCGGTAGCACCTCGCGCAGATCGACAGCTTGCGCAGGGCGGTGTCGGCCTGGCCCTGTTCGTCAAAGGCCATGACCACTACCGCGGCACCGTGCCGGCGGATCTCGCGCGCCTGGTGGAGAAACGGTTCCTCGCCCTCCTTCAGACTGATCGAATTGACCACGGGCTTGCCCTGCACGCATTTCAGCCCCGTCTCGATGACGCTCCACCGGGAGGAGTCGATCATCACGGGCACCCGGGCGATATCCGGTTCAGTGGCTGCGATCTTCAGGAAGCGGTCCATCGCAGCGACAGAGTCCAGCATCCCCTCGTCCATGTTCACATCGATGATCTGGGCGCCGTTCTCGACCTGCTGCCGGGCCACCGCCAGAGCCGCCGCGTAGTCCCCCGCAATGATCAGTTTGCGAAACTGGGCGGAACCCGCGACGTTCGCCCGCTCGCCCACGTTGACGAACAGCGAGTCCGCGCCGATGTTGCAGGGTTCGAGGCCGGACAGGCGCAGCTTGATCTCCGGCGTCGGCACCTTGCGAGGTGGATGGCGGGACACTGCTTCGCGAATCGCGGCAATATGCGCCGGCGTGGTGCCGCAGCAGCCGCCCACCATGTTCAGCAGCCCGGCCGAAGCAAACTCGCCCAGCACACCAGCCATTGCTGCCGGCGTGTCGTCGTAGCCGCCAAAGGCGTTCGGCAGGCCGGCATTCGGGTGCACGCTGATATGCGTGCCTGCCACCCGGGACAGTTCACTGACATGCGGCCGCAGATCCTTGGCGCCGAGCGCGCAGTTCAAGCCGACGACGAACGGGTCGATGTGCCGCAGGGAGTTCCAGAAGGCCTCAGGGGTCTGGCCCGACAGGGTGCGACCGGACGCGTCCGTAATCGTCCCCGAGAGCATCACCGGAATCCGCAGCTCCAGCGCCTCACCGACAGCGGCAATCGCGTAGAGCCCGGCTTTGGCATTCAGCGTGTCGAAAATCGTCTCCACCAGGATGAAGTCCGCCCCACCTTCCAGCAATGCCCGGACAGCGTCCATGTAGGTGGCAACGAGTTCATCAAAGCTGATGTTCCGATAGCCGGGGTCGTTGACGTCAGGCGAAATCGAGGCCGTCCGGCTCGTGGGGCCAATGACTCCTGCAACAAAGCGCTGCTGGCCCGTCTGGGCGGTCACGTCGTCGGCGACCGACCGGGCGAGCCGGGCACTGGCCAGGTTCAGCTCATGCACACAACTCTCGAGGCCGTAGTCCGCCAGCGACGGCGCGCTGGAGTTGAAGGTGTTGGTCTCGATGACATCGGCGCCGGCTTCGAGGAACTGCCGGTGAATCCCGCCAATGACGTCCGGGCGGGTGATGCTGAGCAGGTCGTGATTGCCCTTGAGGTCCCGGGTGGAATCCGCAAAGCGCTGCCCTCTGTAGTCCCCTTCATCAAGTCGGTGCGCCTGCACCATGGTGCCCATGGCGCCATCAAGGATGACGATGCGCGTTGCCAGGAGGGCCTCAAGCGCTGGATAGCGGGGCGTTGTGGGCAGGGTGACCGGCGTACTCAAGCGACCCCTCCCCCGCTGATTGGCCCGTTGACTGGCCCGCTGATTGGCCCGTTGCCGGGCTGAGGCCTGAGGCCCAGGGCGTAGCAGATGGCGAAGGTCAGTTCCGCCCGGTTCAGGGTGTAGAAGTGAAACTCACTGATGCCGTGCCGGCGCATTGTCGCCACCTGTTCAATGGCCACGCTCGCGCCAAGCATGCGCTGGGTGTCGGGATCGTCGTCCAGGCCCTCAAAGCGCTCGTGCAGCCACAGCGGGACCGAAGCCCCGGCGCGCTGGGCAAAGTTGAGCATCTGGCGGAACTTCGCGATGGGCAGGATACCGGGCACGATGGGCGCGGTGATCCCCTGGGCAACGCAACGGTCGCGAAAACGCAGGAAGTTCTCCGTGTCGAAGAAAAACTGCGTGATGGCGCGGTTGGCACCCGCGTCGAGCTTGCGCTTGAGGTTGTCCAGGTCAAAGGCCGCGTCGGGCGCCTCGGGATGACCCTCTGGATAGGCGGCCACGGAGATCTCAAAGTTGGCCACTTCCCTAAGCCCGCGCACCAGGTCGACCGCGTAGGCATAGCCACCCGGATGCGGGCTGTAGTGCGGGGCGCCCGCGGGCGCGTCACCACGCAGCGCGACGATGTGACGGACCCCTTCGTCCCGATAGCTGCTCGCGATGGCCCTGATCTCATCCCGGTCCGAGCCCACACAGGTCAGATGGGGCGCACTGACCAGACCGGTTTCGCTGGCGATGCGCGAGACGATCCGGTGCGTCCGGTCCCGCGTCGAGCCATCCGCGCCGTAGGTGACGGAAACAAAGCTGGGCCTTAAGGGCGCGAGCTTCTGGATCGCCTGCCAGAGAGTCGCCTCCATCTCTGCCGTCCTGGGCGGAAAGAACTCGAAGGAGACCTGCACGGGGGGCTTCTGCGGCGTAGCTGCTGCTTCAGGCATTGGTACCGGTCCTTGCAAGAGCGACCTGTGGTCGGGGAGCCAGGCGACTGGCCAGGAACAACGCCCTGTCGGGCGCACGGCCCGGCAACCACTGGCGGCGGTTGATCACGAAGCCCAGCACAGCAAGCTGGCCCGACAACTCGCCGTTGGTCGGCAGAATCCGGTCCAGGATCAACAGCTGGCCTGACGGACGCAGTACCCGGGCCGCCTCGCCCAGGATTCCCTGCGCGTCAGCGGCCTGCTCAAGGGCGTCCTGCACAATCACGCGATCAAAAGTCTCAGCCCGAAAGGGCAGCGTGGTCGGCAGGGCGTTGCGGATCGTCCAGCGGGGCAGCCCGGCCTGCCGGAGTCGCGCCCGGGCCACCTGCCGGCGGTGGCCCGAGGGCTCCGTCCCGACGGCCGTCCGGGCATCCGGCAGCAGCACCCGCAGCAAGTCGGCAGACCCGCAGCCCACATGCAGGAGGTCGCCCAGCTGCCGGGAACCCAGCAGCCCGCGGATCAGGTCTGCAAACGCCTCATCCGCTTCCGAGGCATGCATGCCCCGCGTCCGTCCCGCACGCAGGGCCCGCCGCAGCCCTTCACGCTCCCGCTGCCGGGATATTTTC
>JBBQJK010000091.1:0-7447 GCA_038325835.1 Gammaproteobacteria bacterium | reverse complement strand
TGAATCGACGAGAGCGGCGAAGCGCCGGAGCGGTATGGCAGCGATCGCAACAGCGCCATCAAGCAGATCGCCTCCGCGCGCTTTGGTGTCACCGCCGCCTATCTCGTGAGCGCCAGAGAGCTGCAGATCAAGATGGCGCAGGGCGCGAAGCCCGGCGAAGGCGGCCAGCTGCCAGGCTTCAAGGTGTACCCGTGGATCGCCAAGACCCGGCACACCACGGCCGGCGTCGGCCTGATCTCGCCACCTCCCCATCACGACATCTACTCCATCGAGGACCTGGCAGAGCTCATCCATGACCTGAAGAACGCCAACCGCAACGCGCGGATCAGCGTGAAGCTGGTGGCGGAAGTGGGCGTCGGCACGATCGCCGCCGGGGTTGCCAAGGCGCACGCCGACGTGATCCTGATCAGCGGGCACGATGGCGGCACTGGCGCTTCTCCACAAACGTCCATCGCCCATGCCGGCCTCCCCTGGGAACTTGGCCTTGCCGAGACCCACCAGACACTGGTGCTGAATAACCTGCGCAGCCGCGTTGCTGTCGAAACTGATGGTCAGCTGAAGACGGGCCGCGACGTGCTCGTGGCAGCCTTGCTCGGCGCTGAGGAGTTCGGTTTCGCCACGGCGCCCCTGGTCTCCGTGGGCTGCATCCTGATGCGCGTCTGTCACCTCAACACCTGCCCGACAGGCGTGGCCACCCAGGATCCGAAACTCAGGGAGAAGTTCACCGGCAAGCCGGAGCACGTGGTCAATTTCATGCGCTTCATCGCCGAGGACATCCGGGAGCAGATGGCACAACTCGGCTTCCGCACCATTGAGGAGATGGTCGGTCGCGTCGACAGGCTGGAGCCGAAGAAGGCGATTGAGCACTGGAAGGCCAAGGGTTTCGACTTCAGCAACATCCTTTACCAGCCTGACGTGGGCGCCGAGGTGGGGCGCTTCAAGCAGATGGAACAGGATCACGGGCTGGACAAGTCACTGGACGTAACCACCCTGCTCGAACTGTGCAAGCCTGCCATCGAAAGAGCCGAAAAGGTCTCGGCCGAGATGCCGATCCGCAACGTCAATCGCGTGGTCGGCACGATCACGGGCAGTGAAGTGACCCGGAAGTGGGGCGCAAAGGGCCTGCCGGAAGATACCATTCGCATCCGGTTCAATGGCTCTGCCGGCCAGAGTTTCGGCGCGTTCATGCCCGCGGGCATGACCTTTGAACTCGAGGGCGACGCCAATGACTACTTTGGCAAGGGCCTGTCAGGCGGCAAGGTGATAGTGCGCCCGCCGGCGACTGCCACCTTTGTTCCGGAAGAGAACATCATCATCGGTAACGTCGCGCTGTATGGCGCGACCGGTGGCGAGGCCTATATCCGCGGGATGGCTG
The DNA here is from genome assembly GCA_038325835.1 of Gammaproteobacteria bacterium. Lineage (GTDB taxonomy): Bacteria > Pseudomonadota > Gammaproteobacteria > Steroidobacterales > SHZI01. The sequence goes on along the minus strand of JBBQJK010000091.1, from coordinate 6,072 downwards.
GCGAGCGCTTTGCGGTCAGAAACAGCGGTGTGGACGCCGTGGTTGAGGCCGTGGGTGACCATGGCTGCGAGTACATGACAGGCGGGCATGTCGTGGTGCTGGGCCCTGCCGGACGCAACTTCGGCGCCGGCATGTCGGGCGGCATCGCTTACGTGCTCGATGAGACCGGCACGTTTGTCAGCAACGTCAATCTGCAGATGGTCGCAACCGAAAAGCTCACCGAGCCTGTTGAGATCAGCCGCGTGAAGGCGTTGATTGAAAAGCACCTCAAGTGGACTGACAGCAGCCTGGCAAAGCAGGTCCTGACCAACTGGGAGACCAGCGTGGGACACTTCGTGAAGGTCATTCCGAAGGACTACAAGCGGATGCTGGCCTGCATCACCCGCGCCCATGACCAGGGCCTCACGGGCGACGAAGCCATCATGGTGGCCTTCGAAGAGAACGCGCGGGATCTCTCCCGCGTGGGCGGCAATTGAAGAGCGTGAACTGAGATGGGCAAACCAACCGGATTCATCGAGTATCTGCGGGAGCTGCCGGTAGACCGCACGCCACGGGAGCGGGTGCGTGACTGGAACGAGTTCCATCACCACATGGACGAGAAGCGCCTGCGCCAGCAGGGCGCGAGGTGCATGGACTGTGGTGTGCCGTTCTGCCAGACCGGCAAGATCATCAGTGGCGCAACCGCCGGCTGCCCGATCAACAACCTCATCCCCGAGTGGAACGACCTGGTCTATCGGGGCCTGTGGCAGGAGGCTCTGATCCGGCTGCACAAGACCAACAACTTCCCCGAGTTTACCGGCCGCGTCTGTCCGGCACCCTGCGAGGGCTCCTGTGTCCTTGGCATCAATACCCCGGCGGTGACGATCAAGAACATCGAAGTGGCGATCATCGATCGCGGCTTCGAGGAGGGCTGGGTGGTGGCGGAGCCGCCCAGGGTGCGCACGGGCAAGAAGGTGGTCGTTATCGGTTCAGGCCCTGCCGGTCTGGCCGCTGCGGCTCAACTGAACCGGGTGGGGCATCTGGTTACCGTCCTGGAGCGGGATGACCGGCCCGGAGGCCTCCTGACCTACGGGATTCCCAACATGAAACTCGACAAACGCGCCATCGTCGAGCGCCGACTGACGTTGCTGGAGCAGGAAGGCATCAAGTTCATCTGCAATGCCAACGTCGGAGAAAACGTGGAGGCTGAGCTGCTGCGGAAGGACTTTGATGCCACAGTGATCTGCACCGGCGCGACCCAGCCCCGCGACCTGGTGGTCGAAGGCCGCCAGCTGCAGGGCGTGCACTTTGCCATGGACTACCTGACCGCGAGCACCAAGGCGCTGCTGAACGGGAAGCCCGACGAGGCGCCAATGCATGCCAGGGACAAGGACGTGATCGTCCTGGGCGGCGGTGATACAGGAACCGACTGCGTGGGCACCGCCATGCGCCAGGGCTGTCGGACGCTGGTCCAGCTGGAAATCCTGCCGAAGCCGCCCATGGAACGTGCCGAGGACAACCCATGGCCCGAGTGGCCGAAGGTTTACAAACTGGACTATGGCCAGGAGGAAGTGGCCGCCCGATTCGGTGCCGACCCCCGCGCCTACCTGACTACCGTGAAGAAGTTTGTGGGCGACACTGCAGGTAACGTGACAGCGGTCGTCACTGTTGAGATCGGCTGGGAGAAGAACGGCACGGGCCAGTTCGTCCCGACGGAGCGCGCCGGGAGCGAGAAGACCCTGACGGCTGACCTCGTGCTGCTCGCCCTGGGCTTTACGGGCCCGGAAGAAGCCTTCCTCAAGGACCTGTCAGTGGAGACTGACGCCCGTAGCAACGTCAAGGCGGAGCACGAGCAGTACACCACGAGCGCAAAGGGGATCTTTGCGGCCGGCGACTGCCGCCGGGGCCAGAGCCTGATCGTCTGGGCCATCAATGAGGGCCGGGGCGTGGCGCGTGAAGTAGACCGCTACCTGATGGGGAGTACCCAACTGCCATGACGAGTGGAATGTATCCTGAGGTTGTGGTCGCGGCTGAAGCCGCTCCTGCGGCCTGTACGCGTGTAGGAGCGGCTTTAGCGGCGACCCTCCTTCTTGCCCTCCTCGCGGGCTGCGCCACGACACCTGGCGGCTCCGCCGACGGCCTGATGCCGGAGCAGTCGATCCCCATGGAACCCGCCGGGGACCAGAGCACGCTGGACCAGGAACTCACTGCATTTCTTGCGCAGTATGCCGAGGCCTACAACCGGGAGGACTACACCGCCCTCCTCGGCATGTGGGATCAGGACGACCCCTACGCCTTCTACATGGCCGAGGAAATCGATCCCCCCATGCACGGCTGGAAAACCATCCGGGCGTACTTCGCCCGCAGCGGGGTGCTCGACGGGATTCGCAATGAGTACAGCAATGTCCGGGCCCACTACGTGGCTCCCGACGTTGCCGTTGCCACCTACCGGTTGCGTTTCGATATCAAGGTCAGGAGCCTGCCGGCGCTGTCCAGCTTCGACCGGATCATGGCCGTCTTCCGCAGGAAGAACGGTGAGTGGAAGATGATTGCCTATGCGGAAGCACCCCAGGCACCCCTGACCATGATCCGCAAGGCGCTGAAGACCTCCAAGTCGCTGGACAAAACCCAGCAGAAGGAACTGCTGCGCGAAGTGCAGACGCTGCTTCAGGACGCGGTGCCCGACGACTTCGACGAGTGGCTCGAGAAGCAACAGGCGATCAAGGTCAAACCGTAGGAGCGGCTTCAGCCGCGACTCGCGCAGTCAGGAGAGGTCGCGGCTTTAAGCCGCTCCCACGGGCAATTGCCACACCACTATCCATCCAGAATCCGCGCCTGGTACCTGGTGATCCTGCTCACCATCGCCTACGTTTTCTCCTTCGTCGACAAGTACTTGCCCGCTCTATTGCTCGAGCCCATCAAGGCGGATCTGGGGGTCTCCGACACGCAGATGGGCCTGCTCCTGGGCCCCGCCTTTGCGGTCCTCTACGCCACCCTGGGCCTCCCGCTCGGCTGGCTCGCCGACCGGGTCCGGCGCAACTCGCTGGTGGCGGCGGGCGTTGCCCTCTGGTCACTGGCCACAGCCAGTTCGGGACTCGCCGCGAACTTCACCCACCTACTCCTCGCGCGGGTCGGCGTCGGTATAGGCGACGCGGCCCTGGCCCCGGGGGCGCTATCGCTGATCTCGGACAGTTTCCCGCCGGACCGGCGGGGCCGGCCCGTGGCGCTCTACATCACCGCGCAGTCGTTTGGTGCGGGACTCGCCATGCTTGGTGGTGGCGCGGTCCTCGCGTGGGCAGCAACCCAGTCCGTGATCGACCTGCCCCTCGCGGGCATCGTGACGCCCTGGCAGTTCACCTTCCTCGCCGTGGGGTTGCCTGGTGTGCTGGTCGCGCTGCTGCTGCTGGTGGCCAGAGAACCGGCGCGCGAACCGTCTTCGAGCGGTGGGGTCAGCATGGCCCACACCCTGGCCTGGCTCCGCGTCCGCTGGCGCGCCTTCGGCAGCCTCACCGCGCTGGTCTGCGTGATGACCATCGTGGCCTATAGCCAGAACTGGTATGCCGCGCTTTTCCAGCGGAACTGGGGCTGGGACATCGGCCGGTACGCCACCTGGAGTGGGCTGGCGCTGATCCTCGTCGGGCCGATGGTCGTCAATCTCACTGGCTGGTGGTGCGACCGGCTACTCAGCCGAGGTCGCGCCGACGGTCCACTGTCGGTCGTCATTGCCGGCACGCTGCTGCTCCTGCCGCCCGGTGTCCTCATGCCCCTGATGCCGACAGGCGAACTGGCCATGGGGGTCTGGGTCTTGAACCTCTGTGGCCTGTCCATGGTGTCTGCAGCCGCCCCGGTCGCGCTGCTGGCAATCACTCCCGGAGAGATGCGTGGCCAGATCTCCGCACTGTTCTATATGGTCATCATGCTCATGGGGCTGGTCGTGGGGCCACTGGCCGTTGGCGTATTCAACGACCAGTTCTTCGCGGGGGACCGACTGGACCTCGCCTGCGCCCTGGTCCCTGTCGCCGTCGGCGTACCGGGACTTTTTCTGTTGCGCTCCGTCCGTCGTCACTATGCTGCTGCAACCACTGGCTGACCGCCTCGACCGGTTATCGTCCGGGTGGACGATTGCGCTCGCGGTCGTAATCTATGCGTTCTATCTGACATCGGTCATGCCGGCCGAGAGCATCGCGAGCCAGGTTTACGCGGGCAGCTGGGGCGGGCCGGACCGGCACTTTTACTACACCCCGGATGAGCTGTACGCCCAGGTCGCCACCTGGGGCGCCTCGGGTCGCCAGCAGTACATCCGCTTCCGGCTGGGACTCGATATCGGCTTTGCCCTGACCTACGCCGCGTTCCTGATCACCATCACCAGCGTCGCGGCACGCCGGGCCTGGCCCGGTGTGGCCCGGCGGCGGCGCCTGGCGCTGGTCGCCTTGGTCCCGATGGCCTGTGACCTGCTGGAAAACGCGCTGGGGATCGGTCTGGTGGCGGCCTTTCCGGCCCGCCTGGACGCCGTCGCCTGGCTGACGACGAGTGTCACGGCTCTGAAATGGGTCAGCCTCGTCGCGGCCCACCTGGTGATGGTCTACGCACTGGGAACAGCCTGTAGGAGCGCCGCCCGGCGCGACCTCAAGCTTCGCGCCTGAAGGCGCTACCTCAAGCTTCGCGCCTGAAGGCGCTCCTACAGGAGTTCAGCAATGTCCTGAAGAAGTCCCTTGTCGTCGGGTTTCGTAGCCGGCGGGTACCGCTTGACCACCTTCCCATCCCGCCCGATCAGGAACTTCTCGAAGTTCCACTCGATATCACCGGCGAACTCGCTGGTCAGCCACTGGTAAATCGGGTGCCGGCCAGGGCCGTTGACGTCAATCTTGGCCGTGAGGGGAAACTTCACAGCGTAGGTGGCCTGGCAGAACTGGATGATCTCCTGCTCGGTGCCGGGCTCCTGCCCGCCGAACTGGTTGCAGGGAAAACCCACCACGACGAAGCCCTGGCCGCCCAGGTCTTCGTAGAGTTTCTCGAGGGACTGGTACTGGGGGGTCAGACCACACTTGCTGGCGACATTCACAGCCAGCACCACCTTGCCCGCCAGACCGGGAATCAGATTGTCCCCACCCCCGATGCCGTCAGCGGTAAAGCTTTGCAAGGTCTTCATGTTCATCTCCTCAACAGGACAGGCCGGATACTAAACGATCAGCGGTAGAATGCAGGACGCATGAACTACTGCAGCGCCTGCGGGCAACCTGTGACGACCATTGTTCCGGACGGTGACAATCGGCCCAGGGCCGTGTGCACGGCGTGCGCCGCTGTGCACTATGTGAACCCGAAGATCGTCGCCGGGTGCGTTCCGGAGCTTGCCGGCCAGATACTTCTCTGCCGGCGGGCCATTGAGCCTCGGCTGGGCTTCTGGACCGTCCCGGCAGGCTTCATGGAACTGGGGGAATCCGTCGGCGAGGCGGCCATCCGGGAAACCTGGGAAGAGGCCCTGGCCCGCGTCGAGCTCGGGCCGCTGTTCTCGGTGGTCGACGTGGTGCATGCGGGCCAGGTTCACGTGTTCTTTAGTGGTCAACTGCTGGGATCAGACTTCGGGGCGGGAATCGAGACCCTGGAGACCCGCCTGTTCAGCCCGGAGGAAATCCCCTGGTCGGAACTGGCCTTTCCCAGCATCCGGATCGCGCTCGAGCAGCACCTGGAGAACGCCCGGTCGGGCAACGTCGAGGTGCGGCTCTGTGTCGCACCCCGCCTGAGCCTTGGCACCCCCCGCGCCTGAGCCTCTTCCGGCTCCCGCCGGGCGAGACGCGCCTAGTCAGAAGGCTCTGAAATCACTACAGTAGCGGCCCCTGCAGGAGCCTTGCAAGACCATGACGTTCGTCGTTACTGAAAGCTGCATCAAGTGCAAGTACATGGACTGCGTGGAAGTGTGCCCCGTGGACTGCTTCCACCAGGGGCCAAATATGCTGGTCATCGATCCGGATGAGTGCATTGATTGCACGTTGTGCGAACCTGAGTGCCCGGTGGAAGCCATTTTCTCTGAAGACGAGGTTCCTGCGGACCAGAAGGACTTCATCAAGCTCAACATCGAACTGGCGAAGGGCTGGC
>JBBQJK010000090.1:0-7516 GCA_038325835.1 Gammaproteobacteria bacterium | reverse complement strand
CCAGTACAACCGGCACTCCTTCCTGGAGCTCGCCCGGAATGGCTACCGGATTGTCATCGCGTCACCGCGCATTGCCGAGGTGCCCCGGGCGGACTTCACCCAGCTCGCTATCGCACTGATGTCCATCGTGGTGCTCTCGGGCTGCTACTTTGCCGTGCGCTGGCTGGTCCGGCCGATCAAGTGGATCCAGAAGGGCACCGCCCGCATCGGGCAGGGAGATCTGGATTACCGTATCCGGGAAACCCGGCGGGATGACCTGGGTGATCTGGCTGCCGACATCAACCACATGGCTGATGATGTCCGGGACATGCTGGAGGCCAAGCGTCAGCTCCTGCTGGCGATCAGTCACGAGCTGCGCTCGCCCCTGACCCGCGCAAAAGTGGCACTTGAGTTTCTCGACGATGGCCAGGTCAAGCACAACCTTCTCGGTGACGTTCGGGAGATGGAGCGGCTGATCGCTGATCTGCTCGAGAGCGAGCGCATGAACGCGGGGCACACCACGCTCCGGCGCTCGACGGTGGAGCTGAGCTCCATGCTTCAGGCGCTGGTTCAAAACGACTTTCGCGAGCGCTTCGGCCAGATCAACCTCCACCTGCCGGTGCAACCGGTAGTCCGGGAGGTCGACGAAGTGCGCCTGCGGCTGGTGGCCAAGAACCTGATCGAGAACGCACTGCGCTACACGCCCCCGGGCGCGGCCCCCGTCGAAGTGGATCTCACTGCCAAGCCCGGCATGGTCGTTCTTCGGGTCCGGGATCACGGTCCGGGCATTCCCAAGGAGCATCTCGCCCGCGTCACGGAGCCCTTCTACCGGGCCGACCCCGCCCGCAGCCGGAGTACCGGCGGGCTGGGTCTCGGCCTGTACCTTGCCCGGCGCATCGCCGAGGCCCACCGCGGGTCCCTAGTGATCGAAAGCGAACTGGGGCAGGGCACCCTCTGCACCGTCACGATTCCGGATTTTGTGGCCACGGCGGTGGTCTGATGCATTCCCGTAGGAGCGCCTTGAGGCGCGATCTCACTTTCCTATCGCGCCTGAAGGCGCTCCTACTGCTTTTGGTGGTGACAGCGCCTGCTTTGGCCGCCGACGAATTGCGCGGCATCGAGATCACACCGTTTGCCGGCTATGTGCTGGGCGGGTCGTTCACCAACGAGGATGAGACGGGGAGCAGTGACCAGGATGTCGATCTGGACGACGCCGCCAGTTACGGGCTGATCGTGAACTGGCCTGCCGAGGCGAACACGGAGTGGGAAATCTACCTGAGTCGCCAGTCCACGTCCCTGGAACTGGACAGCCTGTTTGCCCCCGACGAGACGTCCCTGGCAGACCTGGACATCACCTTTCTCCAGGCGGGTGGTACCTACTTCTTCGAGGGCGGGAAAGCCCGGCCCTATATCGTGGCCACGGTGGGCGCCTCCCGTTTCGAACCGGACGACGGCGCTTTCGACGTAGAGACGTTCTTTGCCTTTGGCCTTGGCGGGGGCGTCAAGCTGGCGCCCACCTCGCGGCTGGGTCTGCGGCTGGAAGGGCGCGTGCTCGGCTCTCTGGTCAACAGCGACTCCGCCGTTTTCTGTCGGTCTGGCCCCGCAGCGAACGGCTGCCTGGTGGCGGTCAGCGGCAGTGTGGTCTGGCAGTGGGAAGTGCTGGCGGGACTGGTGTTCCGCCTCTGATAGCATCGCGCAGTGGAGGTACCTGAATGAATCACGCCATGGATGACGACAAGACGGTGCTGGATGACGCTGCAGAGCAGGTTATAGAGCTCGGCAACCGGCTGCTGGACGCGGAAGAAGAGCCAGACTCCTGGGAAGTGGCAGACGGCCTGCTGGCCGGCGCCATCCAGTTCTGGCTGTACTCCCGCCAGCCCTGCGACGATCCGCGCTGTGAGAACTGCGCCGAGGTGGGCACCGCGGAACTGCGGATGCGCAAGATGCTGGAGGAGGCGAAGCGCTGGGCGGAGGACAGCACCTACTACCAGACGCCCTTCGACATGAACGTGGGTCGCTGCTAGACGGCCGTGCTATATTGCCGCGCCTTTTTTTCAGACAGTAGAGCACCGATATGCCCACCCTTCACATCACCGACCGGACCGGCAAGGCCCACACGGTCGAGGTCGACAACGGGCTGACCCTGATGGAGCCGCTGCGGGAACTCGATGACGGCATCGAGGCCCTGTGTGGCGGCATGTGCTCCTGCGCGACGTGTCATGTCTTCGTCACTCCCGAATGGTTCTCGAAGCTGAGCACCGTGCACAGCGATGAGCAGGAGCTCCTCGAGAGCACGGAAAACTTCCGGGCGGGTGAATCGCGCCTCGCCTGCCAGGTGAAAGTGACCGACGCCATCAACGGAATTCGCCTGACCGTCGCTCCCGAAGAGTAAGGATGCCCATCGACTACGAGCACCTGATGTCGCTGCGTTCCCGGGGCGAGCGGGTGCCCTACACGGATCGCGACGTCCTCCTCTATGCCCTGGGGGTCGGGCTCGGAAGGGATCCCACGCAGCAGAACGAACGACCCTATCTCACTGAGCCCGGCGGACTGAAAACCCTGCCGAGCTTCGCCAGTGTCCTGGTGAGCAAGGGTGCGAGCAACAACCTCCTCGACGATTGCGGCTGGGACGCCTCCCGGGTCGAGCCGCGGGGCGAAACCTTCAGTCTGGACCGTCCGCTGGACGATTCCGGCACGCTGCTCGTGGACAGCGATGTTGCCGCCGTCTTCGACAAGGGGGCGGAGGAGGGTGCCCTGATCACGGTGGAGAGCCGCGCGCGCCGGGAGAGCGATGGCCGGCCGGTGTTCACCGTCCGCCGCGCCTGGCTCGCCGGGGGCGACGGGGGCTTTGGCGGCCCCCGGGGTAACCGCGGAACACAGCACGGGGTCCCCCAGCGTCGTCCGGACATGACCGCCACGGTGGCGACGCGCCCGGACCAGGGCCTGTTGTTTCGCTTGTCTGCCGCCCCGAAGTTTCCGCACCCGGCGCCTCGCCTGCCGGGGTTGGGCCTGCCGGGGCTGTGCTTGCAGGGCATCGCCTGCCACGCCATCCTCCAGGTGATCTGCGAGTACGACCACACCCTGATCCGCTCCCTGGCGGTCAGTTACGGGGCCCCCGCCTACCCCGGAGAAACCCTCGTGGCCGAGCTCTGGCAGGACGCCAATATCGTCTCCTGCCGCCTCCGGGCCCTGGAGCGGGACGCCGTGGTTCTCGATCAAGGCCGCTGCGTCCTCGCCGCCTGATCGGACCCCTGATTTCTAGACCCGCGTCTTTCCGCTAGACTGTCCCCTGCGGTGGGGTCGTAGCTCAGCTGGGAGAGCGCCGCGTTCGCAATGCGGAGGTCGGGAGTTCGATCCTCCTCGACTCCACCATTAAATCAACGGCTTACTGACGAGCTGGATAAAAGTAGTGCCATTAACGTAGAAATGGCGCTAATATTATCCACCGTGCGTCAAACCCGCGATTTTCACGCAGCAATGGCCACCTTTCGCCGCCACGGCGGGGTGCTGAAAACCAGCCAGGCCCTGGCCGGTGGCATTCACCCCGAGACGCTGTACCAGCTGCTGAAGGATGGGGAGCTGACGCGGCTTGCCCGCGGGCTCTATCGCCTGTCTTCGGCCAGGGAGTTCACCAATCCAGATCTCGCCGTCGTCGCCGCCAAGGCGCCGGGCGGTGTGGTCTGCCTGGTGTCCGCGCTTGCTTTCCATGGCATCACGACGCAGATACCGCGGGCTGTGCAGCTGGCGGTGCCACGGGGCCGATATGCGGGACTTCAACTCCGGACTCCCCCCGTGAAGATCTATCGGTTCGATCCGCCCACCTTCGATCAGGGAATCGAAGTTCACAAGATTGACGGTGGCACAGTGCGCGTCTACAGCGTTGCGCGAACGCTGGTCGACTGCTTCAAGTACCGGAATAAGATCGGTCTTGATATCCCGCTGGAGGCGCTGCGCTTCGCACGGTCGCGCAAGCGGACCAGCAATCGGGAAATACTGCAGTTCGCGCGTCTGCTTCGACAGGATCGGGTCATGGCGCCGTACCTGGAAAGCGTGACGTGACGGGCACCTCCAAAAATGTCGTCGCTTCAGTGCTTGCGCGGCTGCGCAACGTCGCGGACTCGGCGGGGTTGAGTTTCAACGACGTACTGCAGACCTACGTGATCGAGCGGTTCCTGGCGCGCCTCGCTCGATCGCCACATGCCGAGACCGTGCTGCTCAAGGGCGCTCTGATGCTGCGCGTGTGGGGTGTGCCGCGAGCGCGGCCGACCATGGATATAGATCTGTTGCGCCGAGGTGTCGCTGATCAGGCGAGCCTCGTGCAGTTGGTCAAGCAGTGCGCAGCCATCCAGGACGGTGCCGACGGGGTTGTCTACGATTCCCACACGATCGTCGTCGAAGCCATTCGCGATGACACCGAGTATGGCGGCACCCGGATTCGCCTGCAGGCCCGCCTCGATAACGTCCGACAGACCGTGCAGATCGATTTCGCTATCGGCGATGCCGTTTATCCATCCCCGCACGCGGTGGATTACCCGGTCCTTCTGGGTGGGCCTCCTGTCCGGATCAATGCGTACCCCGTGGAAGCGGCGATCGCCGAGAAGTTTCACGCCATCGTCAATCTCGACCTGCGGAACAGTCGTATGAAGGATTTCTATGACATCTGGATGCTGTCCCGGACACTAAGCTTCGTCGGCGAAACCCTGAGTCAGTCGATTCGGGCCACCTTCGACCGACGCCAGACAGCGTTGCCTGCGGCTCTGCCAGCGGCGTTCACGGCACAGTTTTACGCCGATCCCACTCATGTCCGGCAATGGAGGGCGTTCGTAGGCCGTATAGGCGAGACAAGTCTCGCCTACGAATTTCCGCGCATCATTGGAGACTTGACCGAGTTCTTAATGCCGGCCGCCAAGGCGTCTGTGGGTTCTGCAAACAACCCGGCGCGCTGGCTCCCGGAGGGGCCATGGCAGCATGAATAGCATCCTGCAGAAGGGCGACCATCGCGCGCTGGCTGTGGCCTGACGCGTTCAGGAATCAGCACGCATCAGTTGCAAAGGCCAGGAAATCCATCAGCCAACCAGAGGGCCTTGCTGAACTGATGGTTTTCTACTGCGAGCAGGCTCTGAAAGCCGTGCGCAAGGCGCAGGTCGGGAGTTCGATCCTCCTCGACTCCACCATAAGCTCAATAACTTACAAGTCCCTTGATATTACTCAGGGTTCGGGCACCTTTAGGCCCGGGCAGTACGGCGCGAGCTTCCCGCGGCAGGTCACCATAATCCGGCCCGGCGAGTTGTGCGCGGATCTTTCTGGCTACTGCTCTCTGCGAGAGTTTCGGTCGCAGCTACGGTTCCCCGCAGGCAGCCCAGATGACCCCGATAACGGCAGCGCCTACCCGACCATGACCCGGCTGCTCTCACGGGGCGCGGTGCCTGCACTGGCCGCCTGTCTGCTGTTCGCCGCAACGCGCCCGGCCTTGGCCGGTGGTGACATTCTTCAGCCCCTGCCACCGGAACTGCCGGACAGCGCCCTGCCGGCTATCATTCTGCCGGCCGGGGTCGTCCCGGGCTCCAACACCGGCACCTCCGCCCAGGGGGTCACGGGCATCGCGAGCCAAGGGGACGTGCTGGTGGGCTGGCCCGGCAGCGCGTATCGGCTCGTCCGCAGCACCGGTGTCGTCACTGATCTAGGCCGCCTGCCGCTACCTCCCGAGGTCGGAGAGGTCGATGCGCCGGTCGTTCCGCGCGGCGTCTCGGCGGACGGCGTCCGGGTACGGACCGCGCGGTAGCCCTGCAAGCAGGTGCCAGAGGAGTCATTGGCGGTGGCAGGTGAAACAGTGAATGAGATTTTCTACATCGGCATCCGGGCTTGGCCCCTGAGGCTGATAACGGAAGGAGTCGCCGCAAGAGCTGTCCCGAGAGTTTGAATCCACTGCCCAGCCCATCGCGAACCGTCTCTCTCGGGACGAGCGTTGCGAGTTGACCCGACTCTGCCATGAGAATCAGCAACTGAAGATCGAGCGGGAGATTTTGTCAAAAGCCGCGGCCTGGATCGCCCGAGAGAACGTGCCGAACTCGAAGCGATCTTCGGGTTCATAGGCGCGAATCACGTCACCTGTGGTCCGGGTCATGGGCCGGATGCTGGGCGTCTCCGCCAGCGGGTTTCATACTCGGGTGAAGCGGCCGCCGTCGGCGCGGGCCCTGCCCGACATCGGGCTGCTGCCCAAGATCTATGCCATTATTATGCGGTAAGTAGGCATATAGAGATGATCATTACAGCCAGATGATCGGTACCCCGGATTCGCTAGTCAAGGCCAAGCTGCTGCCCGGTATGTCCGTCGGACAGGTACTGCAGTTCTTCGTTCTAATGCCCGCAGTCCTTGGCATGTTTCTCGGCATGGCCAGACTCGGGTCTCAAGCGTTCGTGTCTGTTGAGTACCATATCGCCTACACGTCCGTAGTCTTCGTACTCAGCTGGATCTGCTCGGGCGTCGGCACGAAGGTGACGTCCTGGGCGTTGCGTCCGTGGCAGCCGTCTCTGTTGGTTGTGCTGCTGGTCGGGTACCAGCTGGGGAGCTTTGGCCTGTGGTGGCCAGTGCGGGATGTGGTGAACGCCGCCTTCGCCGGGTTTCTGGTGCCTGGCTCCCGTTTTCACCCTTACTGGCCCCCGGAACCGGATCGTTGGGTCTCCACCGCTGTGTACGCCTTTCAGGGAATTAGTTGGTGGCTCATCGCCAATTGGATTGATTTTCGTTATCGGCGGGTTTCCCGCTTTGGGTTCGCGCCGGCGCCTGAGGCAGAGGCGTTAAAAGTTGCGGCGGGACAAGTTGCGGCGGTAAACGGGCTCGAGGTCGAGAGGGGTGACCCGGGCCGGGCAATGCCAGCAGATGAAGGCTCAACTGCGTTCGATGCAGGTACAAATTCCAGCTCCGTGATCGACACCGGGCCTCCTGGCGTAGCCTATGCAACCGGGATATTGCCGCCGCGACTTCAGGCGCGGCTGCCAGCCCACCTGCGCGACGGGCAGATCTATGTGCTGGAAGCCGAGGAGCACTACACCAACATCTACACCAGCAAGGGCAAGTTCCTCCTGCTGATCCGATTTTCCGATGCCATTGCCGAAATGACGCCGCAGCAGGGCCTCCAGGTGCACCGGTCGTTCTGGGTCAGCCGGCACGCGGTCGACCACTTGCTAAGGGTCGACCGGCGTTGGGTGCTCCGCCTCGTCGACGGGATGGAGATTCCGGTGAGTCGTTCATATCTGATACCGGTGCAATCGGCCGGGCTGACGGGTGGAGCACCTATGCCGGACGGCTGAGGCGGCGCGGGGCTCCCCTTGCGCGACAGCCCCTTATGTCCAGTTCCCCGGCGTGATTCGTGCAGCACGAACGGGTTTTGGGGGCGAAGAAAGCTTGCTTCCGGGTAATCCATGCGACGTGAGGCTAACCCGAACATTTATCGACCCAACTGTGAAAAGGGCCTCCCCACCGTCAGACGCAGGCGCTAAGCTTCCGTCAACCGGCTGACCCTCAGATTTGGGGGCC
>JBBQJK010000089.1:0-7516 GCA_038325835.1 Gammaproteobacteria bacterium | reverse complement strand
GAAGAAGAAGCGGCCGATGGTGTCGTAGGTCTCCACGTCGGTGTTCGCATTGGTTACGTTGTTCTGGAAGAGGATCGGCGGCTGGTTGTCGAACATGTTGTTCACGCCGATCTGGAACTTCGTGTTCGTCCTGGCCAGGGTGTAGCCCGCGGTGAGATCCCAGTAGATCCGGGACCCAACCTCGAGGTCGGGCTGGATGCCCGGGGCACCGTCAGGGTCCACGAGATTGACCGCGTCGATGAACCGACCGACAACCTGGGCCTGGAAGTCCCTGTAGGTCCAGCCGACATATCCCGCCACCCGCCACGTGGCGATGTTGCCGTACTGACGGCCGTAGGTGCCGGCGACCTCGAGTGTGTCGCCCCCGTCGATCACCGTGCTCTCGTAGGAGTCGGTGTAGGTGGCGTCCGCGCCGACGCGGAAGTCACCGACTGACGTGCTGGGTACCGGGTAGCTCACGCTAAAGTCGATGCCGTTCGTGTCCAGCTTCCCGAGGTTCGCGGTGGGAAACACGATCTGAAGGACCGTGCCGTCGCCGAACCGATTGATGTAGTCGCAGAACTGGGCCGAGCCGGTCGACGCGCACACGTCCAGCGTGGTTTGCGGGTCGATCGCCGTGATGACGTCGTCAATGGAGTAGTACCAGAAGTCGATGCTCAGCATCAGCCCGCGGAGGGCCTCCGGCTCGTAGACGAAGCCAAAGGTGATGGCCTCGCCTTCCTCGGGCTGAAGGTCGCCACCGACCCCGTTGCTGCCGACCTGGAGCGCGTCGACCTGGGCGTTGGGCTGCGCGAAGGTGCCGTCCGGATCCACGTTCTCGCAGGCGAGTGCCAGGTTGGGATTGTCGATCAGATTCTGGGCCGTCAGGGCGACGCAGGGGTCGGTGACGGTCTCCGCACTGGCCGTCGGCGCCTGGTAGATGTCGATGAGGGTCGGGGCGCGGAAGATGTCCGCGTAGGAGGCCCGCACGAGCAGGGAGTCCACAGGCTTCCAGTCCACCTTGAAACTGCCGTTGGTGGTGTCGCCAAAGGTCGAGTAGTCCGAGTAGCGAATGCCGAGCGTCACGTTGAGCGAGCGGGCGAAGGGTGCGTCGGCGAGGATCGGCACGTAGATCTCGGCATACAGTTCCTTGACGTCGTAGGCGCCGGCAGAGTCGCCGGTGCAGGTGTCGCTGGAGAGCAGGCAGTCCTTGAAGAGCGGCCCCGAAGACTGGGTCAGGAAGTCGGTGTCGAACTTCCAGCTCTGGTCCCGGTACTCAAAGCCGGTCGCGGCTTGCACCGCTCCGGCGGGCAGGTCGAAGAGCTCTCCGTCCAGGGCCACGACCGCCGACTGCATCTCGTATTCGTACGTGTCCGTGAAGACGGCCGTGATCGACTGCAGGGCGGCCAGCTGGCCGGGATCTTCCAGGTTGAAGATGTTCAGGGGCACGCAGCCCGCGATCACCGCGCCGGGGACGCCGCAGGTGGGCGTGCCGTCAGGCGCCAGGAAGGACGGCCCGAGGGAATTGGCGAAGCCGGACTTGAAGGGATAGCCGAAGCCCTGCTTGTCCTGGTCGAGGCGGGCGTAGCCGTAGCTCGCGTCCCAGTTCCAGCCCGTGTTCATCAGCGGACCCCGCAGGCCGCCGGTGATCTGGCCCTGCCAGGTCTCCACAGCGTTGGCGCGGTTGCCGAGGGCCTCCAGCCGGAAGGTTGCGTTCGGATTGACCAACTCGTCGTTGATATCCACCTCCGTGCCGCCGAAGCTGATGCCGAAGGGGTTGTAGAGGTTGTCGGCGGAGATCACCACGTTGTCGCTGCGCGAGTCGAAGGGCAGCGGGGCGATCTGGAAGCCGGACGTGGTCCGGTTGTAGAGGAACTCGCCGTACAGTTCAATGTCGTTCCCGAGATCGTGGGTGGCCAGGGCAAAGACGCTCGAGCGTTCCTGGGGTGTCAGGATCAGGTTCAAGGGCTGGTAGTTGTAGGTGTCGTTGGGAGTTCCGCTGCCGACGAAGCAGCGGAAGTCGCCGAGGCTCGTGCCGGTCGCGCCTTCGTTGCGCGTGATGCCGTTGCCGGGGTCGCAGCCAGGGTAGGAAGGCTCCAGGCCAGCGCCACTCGGCGTGTCGAAGAAATAGCGGCCCCGCGGGGTCCGGCTGGAACCACCCTCGAACACGGAGCCGTAAAGGTAAATGGCGGAGCGGGAGAAGGCCCGGTCACCGGCCGAGATTCCGTCCTGCTTGTTGTAGTTGAACCCCAGCATCACATTGCTGGTCTCGTTCTGTGCACCCCAGGAGAGGGACGCGCCCTTCCTCTCGCCATCGCTTTCGCTCGACGTGCCTGCGTCCACCGAGATTTCGGCGCCGTCCATCGAGGTCTTCGTGATGAAGTTCACCACGCCGCCGATCGCGTCCGAGCCGTAGATGGCGCCAGCGCCCTGCTTCAGCACTTCCACGCGCTCGATCATGGTGACCGGGATCGAGTTGACATCCACGGCACTCGTGAGCCGGCCCAGCGCGCCGTAGCGCCGGCCGTTCAGGAGTACGAGGGTGCGTTCCGCGCCCAGGCCGCGCAGTTCGATATTGCTCGCGCCTTCACCACCGCCGTTGTTGACGGCGGGGTTCTGTGCCGCGCCGCCGATCGAGGGCAGCCTCTGCAGCAGTTCACCCAGGGTGGCCACACCGGATTCCTTGATGGTCTCCGCGGTGATGACCTGGACCGGGTTGACGGCTTCACCGTCGATGCGCCTGATGCGGGAACCCGTCACGATGATCTCTTGGGGGCCATCCGCCGTGGCGTCCTGCGCCAGGGCGGTGGTTTGCTGGACGCCCGCGACGGCGCCCGTAAACATTGCCAGGTGCGTTGCCCCCTTGGACAGCGACCCGTAACGCTCCGAATGATGTTTGATGGCCATGTCAGCGTGTCCCCCGAATTGAAAGCTGCTGTAAGGCAGTAAGCTCAGTTTTAGTACCACAGCCTCATGGAAACTACAAGGCCGACGAAGTCCGGCAAAGGTAATCCCCCCGCAATTTAGCTGAGCCCAGAAGTGGAATATTTTCGTAACCGGAGTCGCGGAGATGCCCGTGAAGAAATCGCGCTTTACCGACATCTGAATCATTGGCGTTTTGAAGCAGGCTGAGCATGATCCTGCAGCGGTGGCTGAGGTCTGGCGACTGAAGGGTGAAGGGGTCCGGGAGGGCGACCGCAGTCCCCGTCAAGGCGGAGAAGTGCGTGTCTGCATGACTCGCCAGAAGCGCCGGGTTGCGGTTACTCTGTCTTAAGGCGTGGCGGGCCGGGCGGCATATAATAGTGACGAAATACGATGCGATCGTCGTCGGCGCCGGCCACAACGGCCTGACCAACGCCGCCTACCTGGCCCGGGCGGGACTCAAGGTGGTGGTCCTCGAGCGCAATCCCTGGATCGGCGGCGCTGCGGTCAGTCGGGAGCTGCACGCGGGCTGGATCTACTCCAACTGTTCCTACGTGTGCAGCCTGCTGCGGCCGGAGATCTTCAGGGATCTCGACCTGTCCCGCCACGGCCTGCAGATCGTCCCTTACGGCGGCGGCGTCACGTTTCTGCAGAACGGCGACATCCTCGGCGCCTATACCGACCATGACGTGCAGCGTCGGGAGATCGCGCGCCACAACCCGCGGGATGCGGATGCCTACCACCGGTATTCGATTGATGTCATGCGCCAGTGCCGGTTCATCCGGCCGCTGCTGCTGCGCACGCCGCCGGACCCCACCTCGTTTCGCCTGCGGGATCTCCGCGAGATGCTGTTCCTCGGCAAGGAGTTCGCCAAACTCAGCGAAGCGGTGATCTACGACACGCTGCGCTTCTACACCATGAGCATCGCCGACTATCTTGGCGAGTATTTCGAGTCCGACGCGATCAAGGCGCGGTTTTCCGGCAGCGGCATCATCGGCACGGCGCTGGGTGTGTACTCCCCCGGCACGGCCTACGTGCTGCTTCATCACTATATGGGCGAGGTGGACGGCTCCAGCGGCGCCTGGGGCTTTGCCCGGGGCGGCATGGGCGCCGTGTCGAACGCGCTGGGTTCTGCCCTCAAGGCCCACGGCGGTGAGATCCGGACCGACGCCCCCGTCGAGCGGGTCATCGTGCGAAACGGCAAGGTGCGGGGCGTCGCACTCGCCAACGGCGACGAGATCAACGCCGACATCGTCGTGTCCAACCTGGACCCGAAGCGCACCTTTCTCAAGCTGATGGACGAGAAGGATCTCAGTCCCGCCTTCCTGAAGCGGGCGAAGAATTTCAAGATCCGCGGCTCGTCGGGCAAGCTCAACATCGCCCTGGACGGCTTGCCGGAGTTCCCGGCGCTGGGACGGGACAACCCGCTGCGTTTTGGGGACATGCACTTCGTCGACTCCCTCGAGCGGCTGGAGCGGGCCTACGATGACTGGAAGAGCGGCACCTGGTCGAAGGATCCGTACCTGGATCTCCTGATTCCGTCTCTCACCGATCCCACCATGGCGCCCCCGGGCAAGCACTTCATGTCCGTGTTCGTGCAGTACGTGCCGGCCAAGATTCACGGCAACGACTGGACCGACGCGGACCGGGACGGGTTCAGGGACACCGTCCTGGACCAGATCGCCCGCTACAGTCCCAACTTCCGGCAGCTCATCCGTCACGTCGAGGTGCGCACGCCCCGGGAGCTGGAGAACGAGGTGGGGCTCACGGAGGGCAACATCTTCCAGGGCGAACTCACCATGGATCAACTGCTCTTCAACCGGCCGTTTCCGGGCTACGCCCAGTATCGCGGTCCGGTCTCCGGTCTCTATATGTGTGGCTCCGCGACGCATCCGGGTGGCGGCGTGATGGCCGCGCCGGGCGCCAACGCGGCCCGGGAAATCCTGCTGGACCTGCGGCGCCCCAACCCCGTGCCGGAAGGCTGGACCGATGACTGAGAGCCAGCGGGTCATCATTGTCGGAGCTGGCCATAACGGCCTCGTCTGTGCCGCGTATCTGGCTCGCGCGGGCCGCCAGGTGCTGGTGCTGGAGGCTGCCGACCAGGTCGGCGGTGCCGCTGTCACGCGGGAGTTCGCCCCCGGCTTCCGGGTGTCGGCCTGCGCGCATCTGCTTTACCTGCTCGATGCCGGCATCAGCCGGGACCTCGATCTTGCGGGCCTTGGGCTCAAGCTCGCTCGCGGTAGCCTGCGGACCGTGGCCCTGGCGGCAGAGGGTGAGCACCTGGTGCTGGATGGCGGGAGGGTGGCAGCCGGCCCGCTCGGCGCGGCAGACGGGGCGGCCTTGGCCGAGTTTCACCACCGGATGCAGCGCTTCGCCCGGGTCCTGGCGAAGCAGCACAACCGGCGGCCACCGCGCATCGCGGGGGGCGGCCGTTCCGAGCTGATGGCGGCCGCGCTGCTGGGCTTCGACATCCGTCGGCTGGGCCGGGACGACATGCGGGAATTCCTCCGGATCGCCGGCACGAACATCTTCGACATCCTGGAGGAAAGCTTTGCGAGTCCCCAGCTGAAAGGCGCCCTGGCGCTGGACGCGGTGCTGGGCACGAACCTGGGCCCGCGCTCCAACAATTCGATGCTGACGCTCCTGCACCGTCTCAGTGGCAACACCGCGCCGGGCCTGCCCGTTGGCGGCATGGGCGCAGTGACCGCGGCCCTGGCGGCAGCGGCGCAGCGGGCGGGAGTCACGGTGCGGACCTCAAGCCCCGTCGCGCGGATTACGCTCGCTGGGGACCGGGTCTCCGGCGTCGAACTGGAAAGCGGCGAGACGCTGGCGGCCGGCACCGTCGTGTCGAACGCCGACCCGGTGCGCACCCTGCTGACCCTCGTGGGGGCCCGTCACCTCGAAGCCGGGTTCGCCCAACGGGTGCACCACCTCCGCGCGAAGGGCACTGCCGCCAAGCTGCATCTGGCCCTGGACCGTCTGCCGGAATTCAGCCGGCTCGCGGCGGAGCAGGTGGGTGAACGGCTGGTGATCGCCCCCGACCCGGTCTATGTGGAGCACGCCTTCGATCATTCAAAGTACGGCCAGTCGTCCACCGCGCCGGTGCTGGAGATCACTATTCCGACCGTCCACGACGCCAGCCTGGCGCCGGCGGGCAAGCACGTGCTGTCCGCGGTGGTCCAGTACGCACCCTATATCGCCGGGACAGGTGCCGATGCGGACGCGCGCCGGAGCCAGTTTCTGGAGCGCGTGCTGGCGGTGCTCGAGACCTACAGCCCAACACTACGCCAGCACCTCATCGCCGCCGAGTTGTTGATGCCCGCTGACCTGGAGCGGGAGTTCCGCCTGACCGGCGGCCACTGGCATCACGGGGAACTGGCCCTGGACCAGTTCCTCATGCTGCGGCCTGTGCCGGGTGCGGCCCAGTACGCCATGCCGATTGGCGGCCTGTACCTGTGCGGGGCCGGCTGCCATCCGGGCGGCGGCGTGATGGGCAGCGCGGGCGGCAACGCGGCGCGCGCCGTCCTGGCCGCGGAGCGCGGCCGATGACGCCCGACATGACCCACAAGGAGCATTTCCGCACGGCGGTCTACCAAACGCCGTTTCATCCGCGCACCGCGGCGCTCAACGTGCTCAATGTCTGGCACCGCTGGAAGGACTACACCGTCGCGGATGCCTATTTCGACACGCCCCTCGAGTACGCAGCGATCCGCAATGCCTGCGCGGTGTTCGATCTGTCGCCGATGACCAAGCACCGGATTACCGGGCCCGACGCGCTGGCCTTTCTCAACCGGCTGGTCACGCGGGACGTGGCGAAGATCAGGCCGGGGAGGGTGGGTTACTGCGTCTGGTGCGACGACAACGGCCAGGTGATCGATGACGGGACCCTCTTCCATCTGCGGGACGGGGACTACCGGCTCTGTTCCCAGGAGCGCCAGCTGGACTGGCTCTCCCGCTCCGCCCTCGGGTTCGACGTGAGCATCGTGGAGGACACCCACGCCGTGGCCGCGCTGGCGTTCCAGGGTCCGACCACCTGCGCGGTGCTGAAAAAGATGGGCCTGGCCGGCGTGGAGACGCTGACGCCCTTTGGCATTGGCTACTTTCCCTTTGCGGGGGGCGAGTTGCTGGTGTCCCGCACCGGCTTTACGGGTGATCTGGGCTACGAGTTGTGGATCGAGCCGTCCCGGGCCCTGGCCCTGTGGGATGCGTTGTTCGCTGCCGGTGCCGACTATGGCATCCGGCCCATGGGCACGCACGCCCTTGAGGTCTCCCGTATCGAGGCCGGCTTCGTGCAGGCGGGCATGGATTTCCTGCCGGCGGATTCGGCGGTCCGGGTCGATCGGACCCGTTCGCCCTTCGAGCTGGACCTGGGCCGCCTGGTCGATTTCAACAAGCCGAACTTCACGGGGCGCCGCGCCCTGCTCGAAGAGCAGAAGAAGGGCTCCCGGTTCCGCCTGGTAAAGCTGGATATCGCGGGCAACAAGCTGGCGAAAGCGGCCTACATCTATGACCGCAACGACGCGCACAAGACGGTCGTGGGCACGGTCACCTCAGCCGTGTGGTCGCCAGCCGCGAAGGCCAACATCGCGCTGGCCACGCTGACCATGCCCGCAGG
>JBBQJK010000088.1:0-7539 GCA_038325835.1 Gammaproteobacteria bacterium | reverse complement strand
CCCTATCCGTCGCGTCAGGATCAACATTTGGACTTTCCCCTCCGGCTTGTTGTTGTTATTCCGTGAAGTCTTGCTTCTGTTTTTTTGTCCGGTTGCCGCGGCGCTATCCTGCGCTCGTCAGCCCCCGCCTTGGCATCATGCCACCCCGGCGCCGGTCGCCGAAGGTGAACGGACTATAAACGGGGGTAAGCCGTCCTGACCAGAGGGTGGTGGCCAATATGTGGCCAGATCGGCGGTCGGGATTTCTTACAGGTTCAGGGGGTTGGGGGGGTGACCTTCGGCGTGAACCTTCCCCCGGCATGACCGCGCACCCCGGAAACTGGGCGATCCGGCAAGTTTCCCGGGTTCGAACCGGGTTGGCCGGTTGGTGGACTCCCGACCATGGAACCCCGCGACTCTCTTACCGACGCCGAGCGCGAGCAACTCTGGCTCGACGAAGCCGCACGCCGCGTCGCGCAGATTGACGCCGGGTAAGTCGAACTGATCCCCGGCGAGGACGTCGCACTCAAAGCCCGCGCCCTGCTGAAGTGAAGCACTGGTTCCACCCGGCGGCCGGGCTACTGGCTCGGGCGCCTGGCCTGAACCTTCCCCTCGACCCAGCCCGACTCCCCCGCCGCTGACCTCCCTCACTCCCGCCAGTCTCTTTTGATGGTATCGTCCGTCTCATTCTGGACACACCCGGGATCCGCCATGCCCCCAGCCCACCGCAAGCCCGCCCACCGCAAGCCAGCCAACCGCAAGCCAGACACGGCCCGCCCGACGCGCAGTGACAGCCAGCGCCCGGCGCAAGCCACCCGCGTCCGCGAACCCGCGGAGATCGCCTACGGCAGTGCGGTCGGGTTCGAGGCCTTCGTCCAGCGGGTCGGCCGCGCGACGCCCATGGAACTCGTCCTCACCGAGCGGGCCGGCGTCCGCGCCCGGCTCATCAAGGACCTGGCGCGGCACCTGGATATTCCCGCGTCGCGCCTGTTCGCGATCCTGGGCGTACCCAAGGCCACGGCGGAAAAGAAGGTGGCTGCCGACGAGGTCATCGGGGGCCAGGGCGGGCACGCCGTGCTTGGCGTCGTCCGGCTCCTGGGCATCGCCAAGGCCCTGGTCGCCAACAGCACCGCGGTCGAGGCGGCGGACTTCGATGCCGCGAAATGGCTTGGCCGCTGGATCGAGGTTCCCCAACCGTCCCTGGGCGGCCGCAAGCCCGCCGAGCTGCTGGACACGCCCACGGGCGTCGAGATCGTCGCCCGCGTGCTCGGCGCCATCGAGAGTGGCGCTTACCAGTGACGCTGTGGCGGATCGCTACAACCACCCGGGATTACGCAGCGGATGATTTGAGCGGTGGCGGCGCGGCCCGTTACCCGGGGCGCTGGAACCGTGCGACCGAAGCGGTGCTCTACTGCGCGCCGACGCGGGCGCTCGCAGTACTCGAATCCGCGGCGCCTGTGGATGACGGTGGCTTTCCACTCAACCACTTCCTGGTGGAAATCGACGTGCCGAATGCTGTGTGGTCAGAGCGGGAGGAAATCCCCATCTCTCAGTTACCGGCCACCTGGGACGCGATTCCGGCCGGCCATGCCAGCGTGGACTTCGGCTCAAACTGGCTACGCTCGCGCCGCTCTCCCCTCCTCCTCGTGCCCTCGGTCATCGTGCCGGAGGAGTGGTGTGCCTTGCTCAACCCACAGCACCCGCTGGCTGCGCGGCTTGGTGCGCGGGTGAGTCGGCGGTTTGAGTACAACCGGTTGTTTCGGCGGCGCGGCTAACACGGGCCCTGCGCACGTCCTGAGCGCCCTTCGCCGCCATAACCCAACGATCCAGTCAGTTTCGCGGCTTCGAATCGCCCCACCCGGTTGCTAGCCTGCCGGTCATGGAAACCAGCAACCCACCAGACGACGCACCGACCGACGCCGAGCGGGATCTGCGGACCCACCTCCTTGCCCTGTACGGTACATTTCCGTACAGTCCGGACCCGGAGGATCCCATGGCCGCGCCCACCCGCACGGAACGTTTTGATGCCCGCCTGTCGGCTGCCGACAAGCGCCTGCTCGACCGTGCCGCCGAGCTGACCGGTCGCAGCCTCAGCGAGTTCGTGTTGACCAGCGCCCGGGAGGCCGCCGAGCGCACGATCGAGCGCTACGAGGTGATGGTCCTCACGGACCCCCGGGACCAGGCTGCGTTCGTGGACGCCCTGCTCAATCCGCCGGCGCCCAATCGTCACCTGCGACGGGCCCTTCAACGCCATCGTCGGGCCACGGGGCAGTAGGCCGGCGTGGCTCCTACGTGAAGTTCCAGGTGGAGGCGCTCCGCCGCCACCACGATCGCCCCCACGATCTCCAGGGATTCTCGTGCGGGGTACCGGCGCTCGACGAATACCTGAAGCGGCAGGCGGGCCAGGACCAGCAACGCAAGGTCGCAGCCTGTCACGTCGCCGTGAGTCCGGCGGTGGCCCAGGCAGCGGTCAATATCGAGGGTCCAATCCCGATCCTCGGCTACGACACCCTGTCGAACTACGGCCTCAAGTTCGGAGAACTGCCCGCCGACGTCACGCGCCGCCTGCCGAAATACCCGCTGGTGCCAGCAGCATTGCTCGGGCGGCTGGCCGTTGCCAGCGCGTCCCAGGGTGCCGGCCTTGGTGCGTTCCTGCTGGCGGATGCACTCCGGCGCACGCTGCGGGTAGCGGAGGAGATCGCGATTCACGCCGTCGTGGTCGACGCCATCGACCCCACAGCCGCGGCGTTCTATACGCGCTACGGCTTCAGGCCGTTCCCCGGGGAGCAGTTGCGCCTGTTCCTGCCGCTGGCGACGATCGGCCGAGGCTAAACCTTCCCCACCACCCAGTCCCCCACCCCCGCCCCCGCCGGGGTAATCCCGCACTGCAGAAATCTCGGCGAAACCGTGGGTTTGTCCCGGCTGCTTCCCCCCGGGACATTGGTAGACTTGCACCCCAACGCCTGTTCGGAAGTTCGCCCATGTCAACCGCCAAGGAAGACCTGACCCGGCTCATTCAGCAGCAGCCTGAGGACAGCTCTCGCGAGGAAATCGTTCGTGAGCTGGCGTTCCACACCATGGTTGAGCGCGGCCTGGCAGATGCCGACGCGAAGCGGTCGATTTCCAACGAAGAAATGGGCCGGCGCATTCGCTCGTGGCACCCATAACGTGGACTCTGGAAGCCGAGCGCTGGCTTAAGGACATCCACGAATACATCGCGGCAGATAACCCGCAGGCCGCGGCCCGCACGGTTCAGGGCATCTTTGATCGCACTCAGCTACTCCGGGAATTTCCGGAAATGGGGCACCGCTACTGGGCCTCTACAAGGAATGTTCGCATTCTCTTGTATGGCCATTACCGCATCACGTATCTCATCGCCGTCGACGGCACCATCGAGATCCTCGGGGTGTTTCATGGCGCTCTTGATCTCGCGCGATACGAGCTCTGAACAGCACATAAACAGCATCCGGCTCATCAGTGCCAGACCGGCCAACAGGCACGAAGCGGGACAGCAAGAAGCGCCTGCGTCGGGGACCTGACCATTAACAGGGCGAAACCGTGGGTTTGTCCCGGCTGCTTCCCCCCGGGACATTGGTAGACTCGCGCTCATGAGTTCCACCCCGGACCAGCAACCCATCCAGCGGACCGTCGGGAAGCGCGTATCGCGCGACGGGGAGCCGATGACCGATCCGTCCCGGGCCGCCGACCGGGACGCGATGACCCGGAACGCCCGCTATCTCACCCGGGCGCCAAAGGGGGTGTTCTTCTACGCGTCCCACGAGGAAATGGCTGCCGACCGCCTGCGGTGGACGGTCGACCTCATGGCCGAGCGCGATCAGGCTGCCAAGGACCAGGCCCGCTGATGGAATTCACCCGTCCCGCCACTTGGGACGACGTCAGGACACTGGCCCGGTAGCTCGCCGAAGCCGGGGTCGAGTACGCGCTGGTCGGTGGCTACGCCGTCGCCGCCCACGGCTTCATGTCCCGCCCCGTTGCCAGGATTCAGGACAAAATCCGCCGCCTCAGCGCCGCGGAGAAAGAAGAGGTGCTTCGCACCCTTCTGGAAGAGATCGACGCGTTGCTGAAGAAATGACGCCTGGCCATTAACTCCAGCGGACACTGCTTGTTTCGTGGGGGCTGGACATGAGGCTTTGGGCGGTTGCTAGACTCGGGGGGTCAATGAGGCGCTTCGCCAGGTCCTGCGGGACAGGAAGAAGACTCCCGGGTCAAAAACCTGACCGGCGCTAAACCTTCCCCGCCACCCACTCCGCCACTCCCGCCAGCGCCCCGTCCAGCCCCGCCGGGTTCGTGCCGCCCGCCTGGGCGAAGTCCGGCCGGCCGCCGCCCTTGCCGCCCACTTGCACCGCGACCGCGTTCACGAGGTCCCCGGCTTTCAGGCGGCCCCCGAGGCTGGTGATGAGGTCCTTGGTCACGCCCACGGCCACGCTGACCTTGCCCGCCGCGGGGTCGGCCGAGGCCAGCACCACCACGCCGCTGACCAGCTTGTCCTTCATCCGGTCCACGGTGTCGCGCAGCGTCTGGGCGTCGCTGCCGTCGTCCAGGCGGGCGACGAGCAGCTTGATGCCGGCGATCTCCTTCGCCTCGCTGGCCAGGTCCCGGCCACCGGCGCCGGAGGCGAGCTTGGCTTTAAGCTGCTGGATTTCCTTTTCGAGAGCCTTGGTGCGCTCCAGGTTCTGGCGCACCTTGGCTTCCACGTCGCTGCGGCTCGCGCGAAAGAGTGCGGCGACCTTGTCCAGGGCGTGCTCGGTCTCGGCGACCCGGGCGAGTGCGCCCTCGCCGGTCACCGCCTCAATGCGCCGGATGCCAGCGGCGATGCCGGACTCACTCGTGATCTTGAACAGGCCGATGTCACCGGCGCGGTGGACGTGGGTGCCGCCGCAGAGCTCGGTGGAGAACTCGCCGATCTTCAGCACGCGCACCCGGTCGCCGTACTTCTCGCCGAAGAGCGCCATGGCGCCGGCACCGACCGCGTCGTCGTAGCTCATCACGTTGGTCGTGGCGTCGGCGTTGGCACGAATCTGGTCGTTCACCAGCTTCTCGAGGGTGGCGAGCTGCGCGGGCGTGAGGGCTTCGTAGTGGGAGAAGTCGAAGCGCAGTTTGTCGGGCGCGACGAGGGAACCTTTTTGCGTGACGTGGGTGCCGAGGACTTTCCGGAGCGCCGCGTGGAGGAGATGCGTCGCCGAGTGGTTGAGGACGGTGGCGGTGCGTGACGCCGGATCGACCTGGGCCTGGAGCGTGGCGCCGGTTTTAATCGTACCGGAGAGGAGCTTGCCCACGTGCACGTGAGCGTCGCCGGATTTCTTGGTGTCTTCGACGCTGAAGCGGAGGGTGTTCTCCGCACCCGTCCTGGCGGTTGGGCCAGCGCCCACGGCGGAGATGAGCTCGCCCTTGTCGCCGACCTGGCCGCCACTCTCTGCGTAGAAGGGCGTGCGGTCGAGGACGATGGCACCGGTGTCGCCGGCGTTCAGTTGGTCGACGGCCTGGCCGTCCTTCAGCAGCGCGATGACTTTGCCCGAGTCGGCCAGCTGCTCGTAGCCGGAGAACGCGCTCTTCACCGTGAGCGGAGTGCTGGCGTCGTAGGCGACGTTGAATTTTTGGGCGCCCCGGGCCCGTTCCCGCTGGGCGTCCATGGCGGCTTCGAAGCCGTCCCGGTCGATGGCGAGGCCCGCGGCCCGGGCGACGTCGGCGGTGAGGTCCACGGGGAAGCCGTAGGTGTCGTAGAGCTTGAAGACGAGGTCGCCGGGGAGCTGATGGCCTTCGCCCATGCCCGTCATGGCGTCCTTGAGGATGTGCATGCCCTGGGAGAGCGTGAGGGCGAAGCGCTCTTCTTCGGTGAGCAGCACCTTCTCCACGTGGGCCTGGCTGGTCTTGAGCTCGGGGTAGGCGGCGCCCATTTCGTTGGCGAGGGTTTTCACGAGGGTGTGGAAGAAGGGCTTGCCCTTGCCTTGTTCATCGACGTGGCCCAGCTCGTTCCCGTGGCGGAGCGCGCGGCGGATGATGCGACGGAGCACGTAGCCCCGGCCCTCGTTGCCCGGGAGCACGCCGTCGACGATCAGGAAGGACGCGGCGCGAATGTGGTCGGCGATGACTTTCAGCGAGCTGCTGGTGAGGTCTTTTGTGCCGGTGGCTGTGGCGGCGGCGGCGATGAGTTTCTTGAAGAGGTCGATGTCGTAGTTGCTGTGCACGCCTTGCATGACAGCGGCGACGCGCTCGAGGCCCATGCCGGTGTCCACGGAGGGCTTGGGCAGCGGGGTCAGCGTGCCGTCGGCGGCCCGGTCGTACTGCATGAAGACGAGATTCCAGATCTCGACGTAGCGGTCGCCTTCCTCGTTGGGCGAGCCCGGGGGGCCGCCGGGGATCTGCGCGCCGTGGTCGTAGAAGATCTCCGTGCAGGGGCCGCAAGGGCCCGTGTCGCCCATGGACCAGAAGTTGGATTTTTCGTCGAGGCGGGTGAGGCGCTGCGGGTCGACGCCGATGTCGTTCAGCCAGATTTTTGCCGCTTCGTCGTCGTCCTGGTAGACGGTGACCCAGAGCTTCTCTTTGGGAATTTTCAGGTCGTTGGTGATGAAGTCCCAGGCGAAGCGGATCGCGTCGGGCTTGAAGTAGTCGCCGAAGCTGAAGTTGCCGAGCATCTCGAAGAAGGTGTGGTGGCGGGCCGTGTAGCCCACGTTCTCAAGATCGTTGTGCTTGCCGCCGGCCCGGACGCAGCGCTGGACGCTGACGGCGCGGGTGTAGCTGCGCGGGTCGCGGCCCAGGAACACGTCCTTGAACTGCACCATGCCCGCGTTGGTGAAGAGCAGGGTCGGGTCATTGCCGGGCACCAGCGGCGAACTGGCCACGATGCGGTGCTGCTGGCGGGCGAAGTAGTCGAGGAAGCGCTGGCGGAGTGCTGAGGTGTCCATCGGGTGCCGTTCGGAGTCCGGTGTGGGGCGGCGAAACCGCTAAGGATAAACCAGTAGGAGCGCCTTCAGGCGCGAGCCCGGGCAGGCGCGAGCCCGGGCAGGCGCGATGGGCAAGCTCGCGCGTGAACGCGCTCCTACGCGACGTTCTGCATCTTGTTGGCGAAATCCCGGCCCGAGGTGGCCGGGGGCAAGGGCTTGCCATCCTTCCTGTACAGCGCAATGGCTTCCTCGACGATCTGGCAGAGCTCGGCGAACACCTGCTGCTCGTCGTCACCGTGGCAACCGCCGTAAATCAGACCGGGGGAACTGCCGACGTAGCACTGGTCTTCGTCAGACCACTCAACGATCTTGACGTACCGGGCACTCGGTTTCATGTCCTCGACTCCTCGATCGCGAGCTGCGTGGCGCGGACCTGGTAGCGCTTCGCATCATCGCCGGGCTGGCCCGATATTGTCACAGGTTTCAGGACCTTGGAATGAACGAAGTTGCGATGACTGCCCTTGCCCCCCCGGTTAACAAAACCCGCTCCTTCCAGGTCGGCTATTAACTGGCGGATCTTTGGTGGCACTCGCGCCTCCCTGGCACTGGGCGGTTACTGAACAACTAAGTGTCCGGTACCTTTTCCTAACGTCAGCGG
>JBBQJK010000087.1:0-7628 GCA_038325835.1 Gammaproteobacteria bacterium | reverse complement strand
AACAGTACAAGCTGTACAGCCTGATCTGGAAACGCACCATCGCTTCGCAGATGGAACCCGCCGTCTATGACATGCTTGCCGTGGACCTCGTGCCGGCGCTCCGGGCGGAGGCCGGCCGCTTCCGGGCAACGGGCTCCACGCTGGTGAGCCCCGGGTTCATTGCCGTCTACCTCGAAGGCCGCGACGACGCCGGTGATGACGATACCGACGTGAAGCTGCCCTCTGTGCAACAGGGCGACCGGCTGCCACTCGAAGCGGTCAAGCCTGAGCAGCACTTCACGGAACCACCCGCCCGGTACACTGAGGCGAGCCTAGTCAAGGCACTGGAAGAGTGCGGGATAGGCAGGCCGTCCACCTATGCCACCATTATTTCCACCCTGCTGAACCGCAAGTACGCTGAACTGAAGGGCCGGGCGCTGAAGCCCACCGATGGTGGCCGCATCGTCAGCGGTTTCCTGACCGGTAATTTCACGCGTTACGTGGATTACGATTTCACGGCTCACATGGAAGATGAGCTGGACGAAGTCTCGCGCGGGGAGCGCGACTGGGTTCCCCTGCTGGAGAAGTTCTGGAAGCCCTTCGCCGTTCTGCTCAAGGAGAAGGAGGCGTCGGTGAGCCGGGAAGAGGCCGCCCAGGTTCGGGATCTTGGCATTGACCCGGCGTCAGGTCGGCCTGTTTCCGCACGCTTTGGCCGCTTTGGCTCCTTCATCCAGATTGGCAGACGAGAGGACGAGGAGAAGCCCCGCTGGAAAGGGCTTCAGCCCGGCCAGAGCATGTTCAGTATCCAGCTGCCGGACGCTCTCGAGCTGTTCAAACTGCCCCGCGCGCTGGGCAACCTGCCGACCGGGGAACCTGTGAGCGCGAACACAGGGATGTTTGGGCCTTACGTACAGTACGAAGCTATTGATACGTCGACCGGCGAGGTCAAGAAGAAGTATGTGTCCCTAACGGCCCACGAACCCCTGACGATCACCCTCGAGGAAGCGCTCGAAGTCATCCGTGCCAAGCAGGAAGCGGATGCGAACAAGCTCATCAGGGATTTTGGTGTGGATAACCTGCGGATCCTCCGGGGCCGCTGGGGCCCTTACCTGACCAACAGCGAGAAGAACGCCCGGCTGCCCAAGGATCGGGAACCGGAGTCCGTCACGCTGGACGAGGCCCGGGAGTTGATTGCCAACGCGCCCCTGCCGAAGCGCCGTTGGGGGCGGCCGGTCATCAAAAAGAAGGTGGCCAGGAAGGCCACCCGAAAAGCGGCGCCGAAGGCAGCGGAGGTCAAAGGGAACCGCGCGGCGGAAGCGGCTGGCAAAAAGCCCAAGGCGGCGCCGAAGCCGCGCAAGAAGGCGGCGACGAAAGCGGCCGGTCCTCGCGCTTAGTGCCTATTAACTGGCGACTAGATGTCTATATACTGATAATTCTTCGTCGGCCAATCGCTGTGCTAGGCTCCCGACTTAACAAAATCGGCTAACCCACTGCCGAGCAATAAGAAACGTTGAGACGCCCCGTGCGATCCTTTGCCCTTCTGTCCCTGGCCCTGGCGGTCCAGCTGGCTTCTTTGGCGCCGGCTGCCGCTGGCGCTCGTCCCAGCCCGAGCACGCGCCTTCAGGCCCTCACGCCGGCCCCGGCCGACACCGAAAGCCGGGTCTATATCGTCCAGCTCCGGGACCCGGCAGCCGTCGAAATCCCGTCGCTGGGCCGCCCTGCGCCGGCCGCTGCAGACCAGGCTTCTGACCCCCATAAACGCCGCTTCGATGCGGGCTCCGCAGCTGTCCGGCAGTACGCCCGGCGGCTCACGGCCCACCACGATGTCCTGCTCGCCTCCGTCGGCGCAGGCGACGGCAAGCTTTACAGCTACCGGTACGCGCTGAACGGTTTCGCCGCGCGCCTCAGTCCCGCTCAAGCCGAGAAGCTGCGGGGCCGGAAGGACGTGCGCAACGTGTGGGCGGACGTACCCAAGTATGTCGAGACCAACAATAGCGCCAGCTTTCTCGGCCTTACGGCGGAGAACGGCGGCCTGCGCCGCGCGCTTGGGCTGCGGGGCGAGGACATCGTCATCGGCGTCATTGACAGTGGCTTCGCCCCGGGCCACCCGAGCTTCAGCGACAAGCAGCCAGCGAATCGTCCGCGCCTGTGCAAATCCGTCTGGGGCGAAAGTTCGCTCCTCGGCATCTGGCTGTGCCGGCGCTTCAGCAACCGGGAATCCACAACCGTCTACAGCCCACTGCCGGGGTGGCGGGGCGCGTGCGAAGCCGGCGAGAGCTTTCGCGCAACCGCCTGCAACAACAAACTGATTGGCGCCCGTTACTACATCGACGGGTTCCTGGAGCAGTACGCACTGGACGAGAATGAGTTCATCTCGCCCCGGGATGCGGATGGCCACGGCACCCACATCGCCTCAACGGCGGCGGGCAACTCGGTCCAGGCAACGCTCGCTGGCACCCGGGTGGCCAAGATCAGCGGTTTGGCCCCCCGCGCCCGGATTGCGGTCTACAAGGCCTGCTGGCTGGAACCCGGCGGCAGTCGTGGCACGTGCAGCACGGCCGACCTGGCTCGCGCCATCGAGGATGCAGTAGCCGACGGCGTCGACATCATCAATTACTCCGTGGGCAGCGACGACGATATCGACGGAGCGGACGACCTGGCATTGCTGGCCGCTGCCGAAGCCGGAGTGCTCAGCGTGGGCGCGGCAGGCAATGACGGCCCGGCGCCGGGCTCGGTGGTGTCGCCCGCCGCGGCCCCCTGGGTGCTGGCGGTGGGTGCCTCCAGCCGGCGGGGTGACCGCTTCCTCGAGGGAATCCGCGTCAACCGTCCCGCCTCGGTCGCCAAGGACTACCCGGCTATCGAGGCCCTCTACACGCCGCGCCTCCGGAACACGGGCCCTCTGACGCTCCAGCTGGTTCTGGTGGACGACGGGACGTTGGGCAGCTTCGACGGCGCCACAGGTACGACCTTCGACGGCTGCGAAACCATCGTCAACAACTCAAGCCTCGCAGGACAGATCGCGCTCGTCCAGCAGGGTGGCTGCACGTTTGAGACGAAGATCCGCAATGCTCAGGATGCGGGCGCGAAGGCCGTGGTGGTCTTCAGCAACACGGGTGAGCCCATCCTGATGAAGGTCACCGAGGGCTCGGTCCGGATTCCGGCACTCATGGTGGGGCAGGCAGACGGGCAGTTACTTCGCGACCGCCTCGACGACCAGGAGGCCGTGGAGGTGACGCTGGACAAGCAGGTGTTCCTCACCGTCCGGGATGCGGGCAACCAGATGCAGGGCTTCTCGGCCCGGGGCCCCAGCGTGTGGGAGCCCAATGTGCTGAAGCCGGACGTCACCGCGCCGGGCCAGGACATACTTGCCGCGCACACGCCGGACGTGGCCAACAATGTCCGGGGTGAGCGCTTCCAGTACCTGTCCGGGACGTCCATGGCGGTGCCCCATGTGGCCGGGGTCGCTGCACTGCTAAAACAGGCTCACCCGGACTGGAGTCCGGCGGCCCTGAAATCGGCCGTGGTGACTACGGCGCGGCAGAACATCAAGCGGGAAGACGGCGAAACGGCAGCAGATCCCTTCGACTTCGGCGGCGGTCACCTGGTGCCGAATCTGGCCGTGAACCCGGGACTCGTCTATGACGCCGGCAGTAACGACTACGACGCCTTCCTCTGTGGTCGTGATGAAGCGCGCAGCGGCGTGGATTGCGCCGCCCTGGAAAGTGCCGGTTACTCCACCAACGGCAGTGATCTCAACCTGCCCTCCATTGCCGTCAACGAACTCGTCGGTGAGCAGGTCATCCGGCGCCGGGTGACCAACGTGGGCCCCGCTGCCCAGTTCATCGCCAGCGTCCAGGCGCCGACCACCATCGATGTGGAGGTGACGCCACCGGTGCTCGCGCTGAACCCGGGGGAAACGGCCGACGTGTCGATCAGGCTGACGACGGGCGGCACGACGCTGGACGCGTGGCAGTTTGGGTCGCTCACCTGGTCCAGCGCCGACGCGACCGTGCGGTCGCCCCTGGCAATCCGCGCCGTGGCACTGGCCGCACCCGCTGTGGTTACCGGGTCTGGTACGACGGGTACTGCCGACGTGCTGGTCCGCACAGGCTACACGGGAAGTTACGCGGCGGTGCTGAGCGGTCTGGAAACCAGCGGCCAGAGCCAGCCGGACAACATCCGGTCCCAGCTGACCAACGCTGTCGCCGACGACCCGGACGACTCTTACACCTTCGTCCAGCCAACGGCGGGCAACCCGCCGGCCAGTGTCCGGCGTATTCCGCTGATCGTGCCGGCCGGGACCCGTTACCTGCGGGTCGCCCTGCGCAACGAGACCAGCAGCCCAGGCGTGGATCTGGATCTTTATCTGTATTCCTGCCCGGGCTTCGGCACGTGCACAGCAGTCGCCGTGTTGGGCAGCCTCGCGATTGACTCCTCCGATGAAGAGATCGGTCTTATTCCGGCCGAAGGCGAAGAGTTTCTTACCGCCGGCGCGTACTACGTGGACGTCCATGGCTACAACGCACCCGCCGGTACGGCGACCTTCCAGCTTTATGTCTGGACCCTCGGTGCCAGCCAGGGCAACGCCACGGTCGCTGCGCCGTCCAGCGTCACCTCCGGCACCACAGCAACGCTCGCCGTTAACTGGCTGAACCTGGCCGCGGGACTGAACCTGGGCCTGCTCACGCACACCGACGGCAGCGCGCTCCTGGATGAGACCGTGATCGAAGTCACCGCGCCCTGAGTCCCTCGCCGCCCATACTTCCTGGGGGCAGCGGCGACGACAGAGGGCGGCAAGGATGACGACGGATTCCCGGACTTTTCAGTTCGTGCAACGGCTGGCGGGCAATCTGAAGCCGGAGCTGGATCTACCGGCGTTTCCCCAGGTGGTGCGCCGGCTGCAGATCGCACTGATCAGCGACAAGACCACCATCAAGGACATCGTCAGCATCATCTCGTCGGAACCGGTGCTCAGCGCGCGGTTCATGCAGATGGCTAACTCCGCTGCCATGAATCCCACCGGGTCGCCGGTCGCCAGCCTGAACAACGCCGTCAACCGTCTGGGCTTCAACCTGGTCCGGACCGTGTCCACCGCCTTCGCCCTCCGGCAGCTCAGTCGCGACAGTTCGCTGGGCGCGATCCGTCCCGAACTGGAGCAGGTCTGGAAGACCAGTAACGAGGTGGCCGCCATCTGTTACGCCGTCGGCAAGCAGGCCTTCGGCCGTCAGCCTGATGAAGCCATGATGGCGGGCCTGCTGCATTCCATCGGTAGGCTGTACATCCTGCTGCACGCTCACCAGAATGATCCAACGATCCGCGAGGATCCAGCCTTTGCGGAGACTCTGGAAACCTGGCAGCCGGTGATCGGCAAGGCCATTCTCGAGGCCTGGGGACTGCCCCAGCGCATTTGCGAAGCGGTGGAGAATCAGGATTATCTGCTGGGTGGCGGGTCTGCCGAGCTTGAGCCTCTCACCCGACTCTTGTCCGCAGCCAAGCTGCGTCACCGGCTCGACCTGGAGCCCGGGCTGCACCTGCAGCACCCGAATGCCGAGACGCTGATGAACAGCGTGAATCTGGGCAAGGGCTCTTTCATGGACCTCATCGTGATGGGTCAGACCGACAGAGAGGCCATGCAGCTGGCGCTGGCGGCCTAGGGTCGATAGAGGACCAGTGCCATCAACGCGAGCCCGCTGAAGGCCGCGCCGGCGAGGAACGTCGCCGGGGCTCCCAGACTGTCCCACAGCAGTCCAGCAAGGCCACTGGCCAGCAGCAAGAAGAGGCCAGTCAGCAGATTGAAAAAGCCAAACGCCGTGCCGGCGCGCTCCGCGGGAACGGCGTCGGCGACGAGGGCCGCCAACAGCCCCTGGGTGAGCCCCATGTGCAGCCCCCAGAGACTGGCCCCGATGAGGACCGGCGTGATGGTGGCGGCTGAGGCGAGAACGACGTCCGCGAGCAGCAGCACCGCCATGCCCCAGCCCAGCAATGTCCGTCGTGACCAGCGCCGGGCTGCGAGCCCCGTGGGGTAAGCCGACGCCGCATACGCCAGGCTCATGAGCATGATCACGGCCGGAACCCACGCGAGGGGCAACCCGACCTGCTGCCCCCGCAGTACAAGGAAGGCCTCGCTGAACCGCGCCAGTGTGATCACTGAGCCCAGCGCCACGATGCCCCAGTAGCGGCGACCCAGGGTCCCCAGGCTGCTGAGCGACAAGGCCGGACGGACGCTGACCGGGCTGACGGTCGGTTGCTCTTTCACGCCGAAAATGAGCAGCGCGACGGCGAGAAAGGCCGGCACGACCGCCACCCACAGTACGGCGCGTAAATCGTTCTGCCACAGCAACAGCAACACAATGGCGAGTAGCGGACCGAGGAACGCGCCCACGGAGTCGAGGGACTGGCGCAGTCCGTAGGCCGCGTTGCGCTGCTCGGGAGAAACCAGATCCGCAATCAGCGCATCCCGGGGCGCGCCGCGTATGCCCTTGCCCACCCGGTCCAGAAAGCGGGCCGTGAGCACCCAGCTGATGGAGTCGGCCAGGGGAAACAGCGGCTTGGTGAGCGCTGCGAGGCCATAGCCCGTCAAGATGAGGCCCTTGCGCCGCCGCCACCGGTCACTCAGCGTCCCGGAGAAGACCTTGGTGATGGCCGCGGTCGCCTCAGCAATGCCTTCCAGCAGGCCGACCGTGAGCGCACTGCTCCCCAGCACGGTGACGAGAAACACCGGCAGGATGCTGTGGACCAGCTCGGAAGACGCGTCCATGCAGAGCGAGACGAGGCCCAGGGCCAGCACGCCGCGGGGCAAGCCCTGGAAGCGGGACAGTGGAAGGGCGGTCACCTCCGCAGGTTAGCGGCGCGCTGCAGGAAGTAAACCCGATATCTGGTTGTTACAGACGGGGGACAGACTCCGGCACCGTCTCCCCCTCAGGCCAGCTGGCGACAGGCCGCGTAGCGAAAGCAGCTCACCAGATGATCGTTGATGAGCCCCGTGGCCTGTAAGTGCGCGTAGAGGATGGTGCTGCCAACAAAGCGAAACCCGCGCTTTTTCAGGTCCTTGCTGAGCGCGTCAGAGACCGGGCTGGTGGCCGGCACTTCGGCCTGGGTGCGCCACTGGTTGCGCTGGGGCTGGCCACCCACGAAGCCCCAGATGTAGGCGTCGAAGCTGCCGCTGGTCGCCTGGATCTCGAGAAAAGCTCGCGCATTAGTGACGGCGGCCGCGACCTTCAGACGGTTGCGGATGATGCCCGGGTCCTTAAGCAGCTTCTCGAGGCGCGCTGGCGTGAAGCGGGCGACCTGCACCGGATCGAAGTTGGCGAAGGCCCGCCGGTAGCCTTCCCGGCGGTGCAGGACCGTGGACCAGGACAGGCCGGCCTGGGCGCCCTCGAGAATCAGGAACTCGAACTGCTTGCGGTCGTCGTGGACCGGCACACCCCATTCCCGGTCGTGGTAATCGAGATACGCAGGGCTGACGCCCTCGGACCAGGGGCAGCGGGTGACGGGCGACTTTTTAGCCGGGGGCATGGGACGGACTCTAGCCGGGGTGCTCGGGAGTAACGAGGCGCCTTTCTGCTCAAAGTGACGGGAAATGGCCGCCAGCCTCTCGACAGCGTGCAGCATTATGGAAAATGATAGCCGTCCAGCAGGGTTACGGGCCA
>JBBQJK010000086.1:0-7647 GCA_038325835.1 Gammaproteobacteria bacterium | reverse complement strand
GACGCGGCAGCACTCGCAGGTGTTCGGACGCACCGTAATGGGTTCGCCAAAAGTCGCGCCGCCGTCGTTGGACCAGGCCGCGTACACCGCGGCTCCCGCGTACTCGCGGCCGGCTGCCTTCTCGGCCGCCAGGTCCCGCTTGTCAATCCACGCGGCAAAGACCGAACCGCCAGGATCCAGTGTCAGCGACAGGAAACGCTTTCCGGCCGGATTCACATTCAGTGGGCGCGGGTCGGAGAACACCCGGCCACCAGCGGCGGAATGGGCGTAAAAGATCTCCCCGTGGAACTGCACATCGGTCATCACGGCAAAGCCGACGGTCACGCGGCCGGACCGGTCCGCCACGATCTGCGGACGCGCGTCGGCCGAGTGATCGAGCCTCACCGGCCCGCGCGTGATCTCCACCGTCGCGGAAAAACTGTGGCCCTGGTCGGTCGAGCGTGCCGCATAGATTCGGCTGGCAGAGCTCCACGCAAGCCAGAGGGCCCCATCGCTCGCGAACGCGGGCGTGGCCTCCACGGCGCAGGCGAATTCCGGGCCATCACAACGCGCGGCGGGACCGGCCTGGTGCTGCT
Organism: Gammaproteobacteria bacterium; assembly: GCA_038325835.1. Taxonomy (GTDB): domain Bacteria; phylum Pseudomonadota; class Gammaproteobacteria; order Steroidobacterales; genus SHZI01. The sequence goes on along the minus strand of JBBQJK010000086.1, from coordinate 7,072 downwards.
GAAGGTCCGCCGACCAACCCGCCCCGCTACCGGCGGCGAGGAATAGCAGGAGGGCCCCTCGAATCCTGGCTCTCACGGTCAGAACTTCCGGCTGACGCCGCCATAGAGGCTGAACGGCATGCCCGGCGCGTACTGGGGAAGGCCGTTCGAGACCTGGGCGGAGTTGGCCCACCGGGTGTCGAGGAGATTGGTCGCCCGCACGAACAACTGCCAGTCGCCGCGGGTCTCGTAGTTGATCCGCAGGTTGACCAGGTTGTGGCCGTCGTACTTCGCGGTATTCGCGTCGTTCAGCCAGTACGAACCGAGGTAGACCAATTCGGCCTCGATCGACAGGCCATCCAGCCGGTCCGGGGCATAGCCGAGGACCACATTGTCGATATTCTCCGGAGCCGACGGCAGTGTGTTTCCGCTGAAGTCCACGTTGACGCCATTGACGAACGCCACCCAGTCCTCGTACTTGCTCTTCGACCGGCTCGCGGCGACGTCCAGGCGCCACTCCGGCAGGAACTGCCAGCCCAGGGCGGCCTCGATGCCGTCGTGGCTCGTCTCTCCATTGTTCGTCTGGGTCGGGCCGGACCCGTCGTTGAATGTGAGGATGTCGTCGCGCTTGCTCATCGTGTACACCGACAGCTCCCAGGAGAGGGTCGGCGTCGGCGTGGCCCGCAGGACGATCTCGTAGCTGTCCACTTTCACGGGTTTGAGGCTGGTCGAGTCCTGATTCACGCCCGGGCGGAACAGCTGGCCCTCCTGGGGCACGCGGAAAGATTCCTTGTAGGCCACGAAGCCGTTGAAGGTGGGCGTGAAGGCCCAGGTGGCGCCCAGGCTCGGACTCAGCCGGTCATAGGCCACGTCCTGGTCTTCCGGACGGGTGAACTGCCGGACCGGGCTGGTCGGCCCGTTCCCGGTGTCGAACGCGCCATCCGCCAGGTTGTTCTCGTAACTGAAGTCGAGCACGTCGAAGCGCAGGCCGGCCGTTACCCGCAACCGCTCCACGGGCGTGGTCTCAACCTGCACGTAGGGCGAGATCTGGGAGAAGGTCACATCATAGTCGTAGATCCGGCCCTGGTTGGTGTAGCTCTCGTAGACCGGCCCGTTGCGCGTGGCCCAGATGCGGTCCTCCTCGCGGGACCCGGGGCTGTAGTCCAGGTCCATGCCGGTGATCAGGCGGGTGTTCCAGGGCGCGAAGTCCTGCCGGTACTTGATGAGCGTGCCGACAGAGTAGTACGACGTGCTAAAGATGACGGGATCGAAGGCCAGCGTGAAGGTGGGCAGGAGGTCCATCTCGCTCCAGCGGAAGTACGGCGTCACCGTCATGACGCCGTCACCCGCGGCCTGCTCCCAGTCCATGGAGGTCCGGGCGCTCTTCACCTTGCGATAGGCAAACGGGGTGTAGTTGCGGGTCGGGTCGTTCTTGTAATCGTCCTCGGACAGAAAGCTGAGCGCGCCGGTATCCTGGTCGATGTTGGTGGCCGAGACGATGGCCTTCAGCTTGCCGTCCCCCGCCAGGGCGCGGTCGCCCCGCAAGGTGATCGTCTGCCGGTCGTAACCGCTCTGGTCCCGCCAGCCATCGCTGTGGGTGACGTTCAGGTCGGCGCGGGCACCGACATCACCCCAGGTGTTACTGGCCGACACCAGGCTTCGCAGCCAGGTGTAGTCGCCGGCCTCGAACATGACCCGCAGTTCGGGCTCCGCCGAGGGAGCCCGGGTGAGGATATTGACCACGCCGCCGATGGCATCGCTGCCCTGGAGCGCGGTACCGGGGCCCCGGATCACTTCGATGCCGCCCGCCTGGGGCAGGTTCACTTCGTACAGGGCGTTGTGGTTGAAGAAGCCTGAGGCCCGGACGGGCACGCCGTCCTCCAGATAGAGGTACACCGGACTGGTGCCAATGGGCTGCCGGATGCCGACGATACTGCCCTCGCCGTTTGTCTGCTGCACTGAAACGCCCGGCACCCGGCCCAGGATATCTGACGGATGGCCCGGCCTGACCAGATCGATTTCCTCGACCGGCACCACGGAGATCGAGATCGGCGTCTCGGCGCGCAGCGCCTCTTCGCGGGTGGTGGTGACGATGATCTCGTTGCTGCTGCGCGAAGAGGCGGCAGCCATCGCGGGCGACAGGAATGAGGCGATGATCGGGACGAGGAGGGGAACTGCAGCGTGGCGTGCCATGGGATACCCTTTACGGGGAACACTCAGCGAATCCGCTCGGGTAAAATAATCCCAATCCCCGCGGCAGCCGTGCGGCGATTTGTCACGCCACGGGAGTACCGGATACGGTCCGCAAATCGGCCTCGTGGGAGTACCATTCCAGTGGACCATCGAGCGGAGGGATGCCCGGCGTGATAACCCGACGTGTGGCCATCGGCGGAGTCCTGGCCGCCCTGGCCGTGAAAGCTACCGGCGCGACGCCGGCGTTTCGTCCGTTGCAGGCCGGCTCGTTCGGCACCCTGGTGGACGCGCGCCGCAATCAGCCGTTTCTGCTGATCCTCTGGTCCATCACCTGCGGTCCCTGCCGGGACGAGTTCGCGTTGTTGCGCGAGATGCGCTTGCGCCACCCGGGCTTGCCGCTCGTGCTGGTCTCAACCGACGATCACGGCGACGCGGTCGTGGCAGGCAAGGCGCTCGAGGAGTTCGGGATGGCCGGCGAAGAATCCTGGATCTTCGCGGACGACGCCCAGAAACTGCGCTACGAGATCGATCCCGGCTGGTATGGGGAACTGCCCCGGGCCTACTTCTACGACCCGCGCCACCGCCGGGAAGGCGTCAGCGGGCGCCTGGCGCGGGCCCGGATTGAGCGCTGGCTCGAGAGCTGGAGCGGCAAGCCGGCCCCGGGCTGAACCCGCGGGGGCGCGGCACTCGGTGTGGCTGAGCTCCTACATCTTCTCGGGTGCCGGCATCGGTGAGCGATTTGCCCGAGCGCTGTCCGACGCTCAGGCCCGCGGGGTCACGGTGCGGGTGCTGCTCGACGGTATCGGCGATCTTTACTACCGGCCACGCGGTAGCACGCTGTTGCGGCGGCACGGCGTGGTCGTGCGAATGTTTCAGGTGCCGCGGCGGTTGCCACCCATGCTGCACCTTAACCTCCGTACTCACCGCAAGCTGCTGATCGTCGATGGCCGCTCCGCCTTCCTGGGCGGGATGAATATTGGCGATCATCACTACGCCGGGGCGCGCCGCCGCCCGACCCTCGATTTGCACTTCAGCGTTGAGGGCCCGGTAGTCCGGCAGCTCGAACAGGTTTTCACAGCGGACTGGCACTACGCCGCCGCCGAGGATCTGGCGGTCACACGGAAAGATCCGCCATCATCCGGCCCCGCCGCCTGCCGCGCCCTCACCGACGGCCCCAACGAGGAGCTTGAGACCATCCAGCTGGTGATGCTCGGCGCGCTGGCCACTGCGCACCGCTGCGTGCACATCATGACACCCTATTTCATCCCTACCCCGGAACTGGCGGGGGCATTACAGGCGACCGCACTGCGCGGCGTTGAGGTGGTCCTGATCCTGCCCGAGCGCAGCAACCTTCCGTGGCTGGATTGGGCTACCCGTCACTGGCTCCGGCCGCATCTTCAGCGCGAGATTCGCGTGTTCTGGCGCACGCCGCCGTTCGCGCACTCGAAGATGTTCCTGGTCGACGACTACTATGCGCTGGTGGGCTCAGCAAACCTCGACTCACGCAGCCTCCGCCTGAATTTTGAGGTCATGCTCGAAGTGTACGATACCGATCTGGTCGCGAACCTCGGGCAGCACTTCGCGCAAGTCCGCTGCGAGTCCCGCGAACTCGTGTTACAGGAACTTGAAGAAAAGCCCTTGGCCGTGCGTCTGCGCAATGCAGTGTCCTGGTTGTTCTCGCCGTACCTGTAGCAACAGTCTGTCGACATCCTGGATTTATGGTGTAGGCTCTTGGCCACTATGGCAGTAAGGCCATTCACAGTGAAGATCGACCGAGTCCTGGTCGCTACGGATTTCTCGGCCGCTGGCTACCGCGCGGTGCAGTCGGCTGCAGATCTGGCGCGACGCGAGAAGGCGGTGCTCCGCATCCTGCATGTCGTCCCCTCCGGGCGACAGCTGGCGGGCTTCTGGGGGTCCAGCAACTCGGCCATGCATCACGTGCACGGCCAGGCTGCGGTGGCGCTCAGTCGCCTGGCCGAGGCGATCGACCCGGCCCGCCAGCTGGAGCTGTCCACCGGCGTGGTCACCGGGCCCGCGGCCCGCAAGATTGCCCGTGCGGCGAGCGAGTATCGCGCCGATATGCTCGTGATCGGTGCGCACGGTGAACACGAAACGACGACCGGTCAGCCAGGACTCGGCGGCACGGCGACCAAACTCGTGGGTACCGCGCCCTGCGCACTGCGGCTCGTGCGACTTCCGCCCCAGGCCGGACCGGCCAGCGTCCTCGCCGCAGTCGATCTGAGCGAGCTGTCCGTGCCAATTCTCCGGTGGGCGGCCGGGCAGGCGGCAGGCGGCCACCTGCATGTTCTGCACGCCTACGAGGTGCCTTTTGCCTCGCGCCTGGAGGCCTACGGATTTGCGGCGGGCACGTTAGATGTGTACACGGAAGACGAGCACGGGAGACTGGACCGGAAGCTGGCCTCGCTCGTCGCCGAGGCGGGCTGCGACCCGGACGTCCACCGGATCATCGAGCGCGGCGACACCGCGTCCCGGCTGTTCGCGCAGATTCGCAGATTGCACCCCACCCTGGTCGTTCTGGGGACGCACGGCGCAAGCAAGGGTCGGCCCGCGAGTACGAAGTTCGGCAGTGTCTGCCGCTACACTGCCGCCTTCTCGCCGACCGATGTGCTGATCATCCCGCGCTCGGCTGTTCCTGGCCCCCGGTGAGGCCCAAGTCTCCTCAGCCCAGGGGTCGTAAAAACTAAGAGGTCACATGTTCAAGCGAATTCTGATTCCCACCGATGGTTCCCCAATTGCGACTAAAGCCGCCAAGGCCGGTATTGCCCTCGCAAAAGCCCTTGGTGCCAAGGTAACCGGCTGTTACGTCGTCGAAGAAGTGCAACCAGTCTTCGGTGCGCGCGCCATGGTCAGCCAGCAGATGATCGACGAGTTCAACCAGAGCAATCGTGACGCAGGGCAACGGCATGTCGATGCAATCGGCAAGATCGCCGCTCGGCTGGGCGTGCCCTTTACTCCTGTGGTGAGCAGAGACCACCCTCCGCATGAAGGGATTGCCAATGTCGCTAAGAAGCACAAGTGCGATGTCATTTTCATGGGCACGCATGGCCGCAGTGGCTTGAACAAGCTCATGATGGGGAGTGTCGCGCAGAAGGTGCTGATGCACTCGGCACTTCCGGTCCTGGTGTATCGCTGAGTCTCCAGTGACAGGTAAGCGCAGCACGACGTCGAGCGTCACCCGGGTTGCCTCAGTGCTGGTGCCCACGGACTTTTCCAAGGGCGCCGAGCGGGCACTGGCACGCGCCTTGTACATTCCACTTCAGCGCGGTGCGGCCGTGCACTTGTTGCATGTGCTGACCCCACTGCTGTACGAGGAGCCGCTGCGCAGGGCCCAGGCGGAAACAGCCATCAAGAGTAAGATGGTGCGGGCCACGGCCCTCGCGAAGAAACGAGGGATCAGGGTCTCGATAACCGGTAACGTGGTCGTTGGGCGGCCCTTTGAGGAGATCGTGCGCCAATCGCGCCTGCTGGGCGCAGAACTGATCGTCCTGGCACGCCACAGTCGTCGGCCAGTGCGCGATCTGTTCGTCGGCAGTACCGCGGACCACTCTCGAGACCTTGCTACGTGTCGTCGGCTCGGCGGCACCCCAGATTGTGCTGGCTCACTCCTATCGCATACCGTTCGAAACATTTGCGCACCCTTCCTTATCCCTACAGCCGCGACCACCGGCCCCGCAGCGATGCGCGTGCGCAAGCTGCAACGAAAGCCGCTGAAGTCCTGGCCGCGCTGCCCCGGTGGGGGGTTTCTTGGCGCACTGAACTGGCCTACGGCGATGCGCGTACCGCTGCATTGACCGCCGTGCGAGACACAAAGGCAGATCTGATCGCAATCGGGACGCACGCGCGATCCGGGCTGTCCCATTACCTCGTGGGAAGCATCGCCGAGTGGTTATTGGCTGCCACCCCCTGCGACGTCCTGATTGCCAGGCCTGCGCGCTTCACCTTCCAGCCGCTGTAGCCGGCGCTTCACTTCGCGCTCCGGACCCGAACGACCAGCTTGCGTGCTTCTTCCGTCCACAACACCAGGCTTGCCACCGCCACGATGGGCAGCAAGTCGGCCGGCGGGATCGGCACGGTGTGGAACAGTTCGTTCAGCGGCGGCCAGTACAGCACGGCTCCCTGCAACACGATGCTCAAGGACAGCCCGCCCAGCAGCCAGCGGTTGCGGAAGATGCCGAATGACAAGGCCGAGCGTGTGGCGGACTCGCAATTCAGTACGTTGAACCACTGGCACACCGCCAACACGGTGAAGGTTTCGGTGCGCACCATCTCATAGGCCATGCCATCGGCCTGCCGCCAGACGAACCAGCCGAAGGTCGCCAGCGCGATCATCGGCGTCATCAATGCAACGCGCCACAACATCTCGCTGCTGAGCAGCCGGTCATTGCGCGGCACCGGCGCGCGTTTCATCTCGTCGCCGTCGGGCGGGTCCATCACCAGGTTCACCGTCACGGTGCCCTCGGTGACGATGTTGATCCACAGGATCTGCACGGCAGCCAGCGGCAGGCGGTAGCCCAGCACCAGGGCGAGCAGCAGCACCAGAACTTCCGCCATCGAGGTGGCAAACAGGTACAGGATGACCTTCTTAAGGTTGCCGTAGACCACCCGGCCCTGTTCAACCGTGCCGACGATGGTGGCGAAGTTGTCGTCGGTAATCACGATCTTGGCGGCACTCTTGGCCACTTCGGTGCCAGTGATGCCAATGGCCACGCCGACATCGGCGCGAGCCAGCGCCGGCGCATCGTTGACGCCGTCGCCGGTCATCGCCACCACGTCGCCGCGCGCCTGCAGCGCCTCGACGATGCGCAGCTTCTGGGCCGGGTGCACCCGTGCGAAGACGGCGATCCGGTCCAGGCCTTCCCGCAGTTCGGCCTCGTTCATG
>JBBQJK010000085.1:0-7711 GCA_038325835.1 Gammaproteobacteria bacterium | reverse complement strand
GGTGGCAGTCGAGAACGGTCGAGTGCGCTTGCCGGCGTTTCAGTGGACGCCGGACCTGGACGAGCTGATCTGGGGTCCTCCATGACGATCGTGTGTTTCTCCCACGGCCAGGAAAGCGGACCTTGGGGCACAAAGATCCGGGCGTTGGCCGACGTGGCGCGTGGGGCGGGGCACACCGTCGAGTCCCTCGATTACCAAGGCATGACCGACCCGCGGGACCGGGCGCGCAAGCTCAGCACCTGGTGCCGGGCGCAGCCGGCGCCCGCGATTCTCGTCGGCAGCAGCATGGGCGGTTATGTGGCTCTCGCTGCCGCCAGCGACGTGGGTGCGGCAGGCCTGTTCCTGATGGCCCCGGCCCTCTACGTGCCCGGCTATGCAAGCATTCCGGTCCCACCACCACCCTCCTGTCGTCTCACCATCGTGCATGGCTGGCAGGACGATATCCTGCCCTGGTCGGGGAGCACACGCTACGGCGAGCTGAGCCGCGGCCGGGTCGTTCTGGTGCCGGACGATCACCGGCTGGTGGGGGATCTGCCCGGGCTCTGTCGGGTGTTTCGCCTGTTTCTCGACGAGCTGGACGAGGCCGTCGACGACGCGATCTAGGCCGGGCCCAGAGCCTCGGCGTAAGCGGCCAGACCGCGGAGCGCCGGCTCGTCGGCTGTGATGGCCCAGGTCGGAATGTCGGCCAGGAAGGACCGGTAGCGACCCTTGTCCTCGAAGCGCGGACGGAATCCCGAGGTCTTGAACTGCTCGACATAGCGGGGCGTGATACCACCGCCGATATAGACGCCGCCAAAGGCGGCGAAGGTCAGTGCCAGATTGCTGGCGACTGTCCCCAGCAGTTGAAAAAAGACGTCCAGCGCCTCCAGCGCCGTGGCGTCGCCCGCTTGGATGCGGGCCCCGACCTCATCCGGCGCTAGGGCAGCTGCGCCTGTGAGGGCGCTATGGACGAACGCGAGACCTGCCCCCGAAATCAGCCGTTCTGCCGAGCAGTGCCCAAAGCGCTCCCGGCCCAGCGCGATGATCCGCGCCTCCCGTTCGTCGCTGGGGGCCATGGTCACGTGGCCGCCCTCGCCAGTGATGGCATGCCAGCGGCCAGCAATGCTCACGAGGCCGGCGGTGCCGAGCCCCGTGCCGGGTCCTACCACCACCTTGGGCGCGCCAGGGATGGCAGTGCCGCCACCAACCTGCTGCAGATCGCCGGGGCCGAGCACCGGCAACGCATAGGCCTGGGCTGCAAAGTCGTTAAGGGGGATCAACCGCTTGAGCGACAGCGTCCGGGCCAGAGCGGAGATGGAAAATGCCCAGTTGATGTTCACCATGCGCACGTCGTCGCCACGGATGGGCGCCGCGATAGCGATAACGGCCTCGTCAGGTCGCTGGCTGGGCGGAAGCATGCCGAGGTAGGCGGCAAGCAGGCGGTCGAGTCCCGGGAACTCCCGGTTGCGGAAGGTTTCGACGTTGTCCACCGTTCCGCCCGGGCGGGCGATGGCGCAGCGTGTGTTGGTGCCCCCGATATCTGCGATCAGCCATCCCATCGCCGGAAGCATACACGGTGAATCGGGCCCAAAAAAAACCGCCCCTGGGCAAGGGGCGGTGGGGATGGGCTTGGATGTCGTGTCGTATTTTTTTTATTGTTGTTATTTTTGTTCTTCTTAGCGAGGTTCTGTCCGGTTATTGGGTCCTGAGATGGGTTTTGGGGCTTGGGGCTTGGGGCTTGGGGCTTGGGGCTTGGGTTGCTTTGATCTCTCAGGTAACCATTCAGTGGGGCCTCGCTGGAGATAAGTGCAGCAACCGTGCCAGGCCGGACCGGACCCTGTCCGGATTTGACAGAAGGGATTGAAGCAGCCGAATTCTGTGCGGTAGTTCACGGGATCCGGTGGCCCCGCGGGGAGGCTCAAGCCTGGGGAAGGAGCCTGCCAGTGGCCAGTTCAGCCCGTTTGTATAGAGGCGCGACAGGGCGGGCGGCCCACCTTGTGGCCCACGTCCGGGTCCCTTCGCCGTTATCTATAAAAAACAGAAACTTAGCGACTACACGAGGGCTGTAAAGCTTGTCGACTCAGCGGGCGGGTTAGGCGTTAAGGTCCGGGATCATGGCGCTCTCGAGGCGCGTGATGATGTCCTTCAGGCGCAGCTTTTCTTTTTTTAGCCGTTGCACCCTCAACTGATCAACGCTGGCGTCCCGGGCCAGAGACGCAATAGTGACGTCCAGGTCCCGATGCGCCACCCGCAGTTCCTTAAGGCGCAGCAACTTGCTGAACACATCGGTGTTGATGTTGTCGGTCATGGCCGGCGTTCTTGGTGGGGACTGGGGCGCCTTTTCTTGCGGCTCAAGGATACCAGTCGCGGACACTACCCGCGCAGCAGCGCAAGCCAGTTCCGCCCGGGGTCGCCGCTGGCAACAAAGTGGGGGTTCAGAACCTCGCTCCGGGTGTTGTACCTGAGGGGCTGGCCCTCGAGATCCAGCACGGTGCCACCGGCGGCCTCCAGCACCGCCTGGGCGGCGGCGGTGTCCCATTCGGAGGTCGGCCCGAGCCGCGGGTAAAAGTCAGCCTCACCCTCAGCCACCAGGCAGAACTTGAGCGAGCTGCCCATGGACATCAGGGTGTGATCACCAAGCCGCGCCAGAATGTCATCCAGGCTCGACCCGCGATGCGAGCGGCTCCCGGCCACGCGCACTGGCGGCACCGCTGGCGACCGCACACGAATCGGCCGGCCGGGTCCGCCCTCGTCGGACCGGTACGCGCCACCGCCGGCATAGCCGTAGTAATCCCTCCCCAATGCTGGCGCGTGGACCACGCCAAGCACGGGGGCATGCCCGCGGACCAGGGCGATGTTCACCGTGAACTCGCCGTTGCGCTTGATGAACTCCTTCGTGCCATCGAGGGGATCCACAAGCCAGAACTCCCGCCAGGGTTGCCGGGCAGCCCACGGGATGGCAGCCGACTCTTCCGACCACACCGGCACGGCAGGGGACAGGCGGGCAAGGCCGGCCACGATGACCTCGTGGGCAGCTCGGTCGGCGGCGGTCAGTGGCGACTGATCGGCCTTGGTTTCTATGCCCAGGTCTGTTCGGGCGTAGATCGTGCTGATGGCCCGACCGGCGGCCCGCGCCAGGTCCAACACGCCGGGCAACAGCGTCTCGAGAGGTTTACTGGCCAGACCTGACATGGGCGTGGACGCTACAATATTTCCCGATGCGTGACTGGCGAAAATTCGACACGATTCTCCTGGACATGGACGGGACCATTCTCGATCTGGCTTACGACAACTATTTCTGGCTGGAGCTGGTCCCGCGCTGCCTGGCCCGGGACCGCAAGGCGGACCTCGCTGAGGTCACGGCGGAGCTCTCTGCGCAGTTTGCCCGGGTTCAGGGTCGTCTCGAGTGGTATTGCCTGGATTACTGGACGGAGGAGCTGTCGCTGGATCTGCGCGCCCTCAAGAGTGCCAGCAGTCATCGGGTGCAGTACCTGCCCGGCGCCGTTGGCTTCCTGCGCACCTTACAGGCTTCGGGCAAATCCGTCGCCGTGCTGACCAATGCCCACGGCCACACCCTCGAAGTGAAGAAGGGGGTCGCCGGGCTTGGCCGCTGGATCAATACGTTTGTTTCTTCCCACGAGTTTGGTGTCCCCAAGGAATCGGCGGAGTTCTGGGTGGCGGCACAGCACCGTCTGGGCTTCGATCCGGCCAGAACACTGTTCATCGATGACAGCCTGCCGGTCCTGGATGCGGCCGCCGCCTGCGGCATTGCTGGAGTGCTGGCTGTGACCTGCCCGGATTCGACGCAGCCTGCCCGGGTCGTGGCGAGCCATGTCTCAGTGCCGGGCCTCGGCCACTTGGTGTAGAAGCGCCGACCGGCGCGGACGGATAGTGGAATCGCGCCTACAGGCGCTCCTACCGGCCCCGCCGCCCGCCGCCACCGCCCGGCCGTCCGCCGCCGCCGGAACGCCCACCGCCCCCCGGCCTGCCGCCACTGCCACCTCGGCCCCCCGGTCGGCCGCCCTGAGGCGGGTACTTGCGCGGGGCCCAGGGCGGAATCTTGACGCCTTCCAGCATGGCGGGTTCCACCGTCCCTACCGGGATGCGATGACCGATGTAGTCCTCAATTTCCGGCAGCGAGAAGGCGTAGGTTTCGCAGGCGAAGCTGACCGAGTCGCCGCTCGCGCCGGCCCGGGCCGTCCGGCCGATGCGGTGCACGTAGTCGGGCGCGTCCTGGGGCAGGTCGTAATTGATCACGTGGCTCACATCGGGTACGTGGAGTCCCCGGGAGGCAACGTCTGTCGCCACGAGCACGGGAAGAGTGCCTTCCTGGAAGTCCTTCAGCATGCGCAGCCGCTTGTTCTGGGGTACATCTCCGTTGATGGCCTCCGCCGGCAGCCCGTTGTGGGCCAGCAGCCGGGCAATCTCTTCCGCCGCACGCTTGGTATTGACAAAGACCATCGTGCGCCGGGCCTGCATGCTGCGCAGAAGGCCAACCAGCAGGCGACCCTTTTCCTCGTTACCCGGGAAGTAGACGCACTGGGTGACGAGGTCCACGGTCTTCTTGTCCGGCTCGATCTGCACGGTCTCCGGGTTGTTCATGTGCTCGTAGGCGAGCTCAAGAACCCGGTGACCCAGAGTGGCTGAGAACAGCAGGTTCAGTCGCTTGTCGGGCGGCGGCAGTCGACGCAGCAGGAAACGAATGTCCTTGATGAAGCCGAGGTCGAACATCCGGTCGGCCTCGTCCATCACGAGCACCTGGGCGTGACTAAGCGTGTAGATGTGCTGGCGGAAATAGTCGATGAGCCGGCCTGGCGTGCCGATCAGCACATCGACGCCCCGCTGGAGTTCCTCCCGCTGCTTGTCGTAATCGGCTCCGCCATAGACGACAGACATTCGCAGGCCGGTCGCACTGCCAAGAATCAGGGCGTCCGAGTGAATCTGTACCGCCAGTTCCCGGGTGGGGGCCAGGATCAATGCCCGGGGGCTGGGCTGGTCGCTGCGCGGCGCGGGATGTTTCAGCAGGTGATTGAACATGGCGAGCAGAAAGGCAGCGGTCTTGCCCGTCCCGGTCTGCGCCTGTCCGGCGACATCCCTGCCCTGGAGGGCGATAGGGAGCGTCTGCGCCTGGATGGGCGTGCATTGCTGGAACCCCGCAGCACGGACGCCCACGAGTATCTCGGGAGGTAAACCCAGTTCTGAAAACAAGACGTTGTGGTCGCGACTCATGTCACCCTACAGTCAAAAGCGAACCGTCCCCCTTGCAAAAGCCGGCGGGACAGGTTCAAATTGCCAAATCCGCCGCGCGCCTCAGAGGCTTCAAGGCTGCGGCCCAAATACGATTCTAGACACAGATTCCAGACGGGCTACCCCAGGTTAGTTGACCCGGACGGGACACGCAGGAAGCTCCAGAGAACGCTTCTCGATTCCGGATTGTGCCCTATCCGGCCCCGCGCTTCACGCCGGCTTCGTTGAAGAAGCCCGCCTGATGCCCCGAAGCGACTTCCGCGGAAGGCCTGCTAACGGTGTTCAGCCTGAGGGGTTGAACCTGCCGGCGCTGCTGATCCCGTCGGACATTCCTTAACAAACTCTGCACACCATTCCCTTAAACACCAACCAACAGGACCATCCAGAGGACCATGAGCATAGTTCACGTCTCCGATGCCACATTCGAAGCGCAGGTATTGAAGTCCACCCGTCCCGTCCTCGTGGACTTCTGGGCCGAGTGGTGTGGCCCCTGCAAGAGTATTGCGCCGATCCTCGAGCAGATCGCCATCGAGTACCAGGACCGTATCGAAATAGTCAAAGTCGATGTCGAAGGCAGCCAGAGCACGGCCATGAAGTACGGCATCCGCAGTATCCCGACGCTGATGCTTTTCAGGGACGGCGTGGTCGAGGCTCAGCACGTTGGCATCGTCTCCAGAGAGCAATTGCAGAAGCTCCTCGAAGCCAAGCTGTAGCGGGCCGCACGAACTCACCAGACTCAACTATCCAGTTTCACTTTCAAGGATCCATGCATGAGAGGCTATCTCGGCAATTCAGCCCGTAATCGCTCCAAGGGCGGCGGCGGCAACGTCGGTGGCGGTGGCGGTGGCGGTAACGGCAATGTTGCCGGTGGCAACGTCGGCGGCGGTAACAGCAACGGCAACACGGGCGGTGGTCACCGCAACCGCAATGACGACATGGGTCGGCGCCCGCCGCGCCGTCAAGGGGACCACGAGGAGGTCGTCTCGTTCTCTGAGGATGAGGTGATTCCCAAGAGTCAGCTTGAGGGCGGCGCCAATCTGCTGAACCTCAACGAACTCAAGACCAGACCGCCGGTTGAGCTGGTGGGCATGGCGGAGGCGATGGGCATCGAAGGCATGGCCCGCTCCCGCAAGCAGGACATAATCTTTGCGATCCTGAAAGCCCATGCCCAGCGAGGCGAGAACATCTTTGCCGACGGTGTGCTCGAGATCCTGCAGGATGGCTTTGGTTTCCTGCGCTCGGCCGACAGCTCCTACCTGGCTGGTCCCGATGACATCTACGTGTCACCGAGTCAGATCCGCCGCTTCAACCTGCGGACTGGCGACACCGTTTCCGGCCTGATTCGCCCGCCGAAGGAAAGCGAGCGGTACTTCGCGCTCCTCAAGGTCAGCGAGATCAACTTCGACGCCCCCGAAAATGCACGCAACAAGGTACTTTTTGAGAACCTCAAGCCGCTGTTCCCGAAGAAGCGGCTGGGCCTGGAGCAGGGCAACGGCAGTACCGAGGACCTGACTGCCCGGATCATCGATCTCTGTGCTCCGATCGGCAAGGGCCAGCGCGGCCTGATCGTCTCGCCGCCCAAGGCCGGCAAGACGATGCTCCTGCAGAACATCGCCATGTCCATCACCACCAACCACCCGGAGTGCTTCCTGATTGTGCTGCTCATCGACGAGCGGCCCGAGGAAGTGACGGAGTGGGAGCGCAGCGTGCGTGGTGAAGTGGTGTCCAGCACCTTTGACGAGCCGGCCAGCCGGCACGTGCAGGTGGCCGAGATGGTCATCGAAAAGGCCAAGCGCCTCGTTGAGCACAAGAAAGACGTGGTGATTCTCCTCGACTCCATCACCCGTCTCGCCCGGGCCTACAACACCGTGGTGCCTTCCTCCGGCAAGGTGCTGACCGGCGGCGTGGACGCCAACGCCCTCCATCGTCCCAAGCGCTTCTTTGGCGCGGCACGCAACATCGAGGAGGGCGGCAGTCTCACGATCCTGGCCACCGCACTCATCGACACGGGCTCGAAGATGGACGACGTGATTTACGAGGAGTTCAAGGGCACCGGCAACATGGAGATCCACCTGGATCGCCGCATCGCCGAGAAGCGCGTTTTCCCCGCGATCAACATCAACCGCTCTGGTACCCGCCGTGAGGAGCTCCTCACGAAGGAAGACGAGCTGCAGAAAATGTGGATTCTCCGGAAGGTGCTGCACCCGATGGACGAGCTTACAGCCGTCGAGTTCCTGCTCTCGAAGATGCAGGACACAAAGAAGAACGTCGATTTCTTCGACTCGATGAAGCGCTAACTTTTCTCAAGGGGCCTGCCGTAGGGGCGGCTTCAGCCGCGACCTCCGTCAGGCCCCGATGATCTCCCTAAATTCTTCGATAACCTGAGGTAGTCCGGCGGCCTCAACTGATACCCCGCAATACCCCAGCCAGCTCCAGCGTCACGCGCAGCGACGCAACCCGGAAGCCCAGTGTGACGAGTGCAACG
>JBBQJK010000084.1:0-7802 GCA_038325835.1 Gammaproteobacteria bacterium | reverse complement strand
GTCAGCGAGCTAAATTGCCAGATGCCAAACCCGGTGCCTCTGCGACCTAGGTGAACACCGCCTGATGATCCCGGATGAACTGCTCCAGCGACGTCGGTGCCTTGCCAGTGATCTTCCGCACGGTGGCCGTGATGTGCAGGTCCTGCCCGTCGGCGATTTCCTGGAAAAGCTCGCAGACCGCGTTCAGGTGCCACTCGTTCGTGAGGAAGCGGGCGAGCGTCTGGCGGTAGGCCGGCATCGGCACGTGGACATACTCGATCTTGCGGCCGAGCACCCTGGTGAAGCATTCGGCGGCGTCGGCGAAACCCAGCTCCTCGGGGCCCGTCAGCTCGTAGGCCTGGCCCTCATGGCCCGGCGTGGTCATGACGACGGCGACGCAGGCGCCGATGTCCCGGGTATCGATCATCACGGTCTTGCCCTGGGCCATGGGCAGGAAGAACTTGCCCTGCTCCTTGATGGTGCCGCCGCTGCCGAGGAGGTTCTGCATGAAGAAGTTGGGCTTGATCATCGTCCAGGCGAGTCCGGACTGCTTCAGGTACTGCTCCGACGCGTAGTGGATCTTCGGGATGGGGGCCTTGGCGTCGGGAACGGCCTCCATCGAGGACATCTTGATCACGTGCTTCACGCCCCTGGCCTTGGCCACGTCGACAAACTGCTTTTCCAGATCCAGCTGCTTCTCGCCGTTGGGCATGGTCATTAGCGCCTTCTCGACACCGGTCAGGGCCTTCTCCAGTACGGCCCGATCGGTGACATCGCCGATCACGAGCTCGACGCCGGCGGCCTGCAGTGCGGCCGCCTTCTCGGCGTTGCGGACGATGGCGCGGAACTTGATGCCCTGCTTCAGCAGGGCCTGGGCAGACGCGCCGCCGGTCTTGCCGGTTACGCCAGTGAGCAGCAGCATGGTTGTTCTCCGGGGGGGATATGAAAGCGGCGGCTAGTCTAGCGGATCGGGACCCCGCCGGTCCGCCTCAAACAGTCTCTCCAGCTGCTCTGCGGACGCCTTGGCAGTGGCCTGGAACTTGGCCTCGTCGCCCCGAATCTCGAACTGGCCCTGCAGTGTGGCTTCGTCGTGGGCGCGAAACATGGCCACGCTGCGCCGGGCGGCGGCCGGTTCATCGCCCAGCCACTCCAGCACCTGTTCGGCCATGTCCAGGCTCGACAGGTAGGTCTCCCGGATGACGTAGGGCACGCCTAGCTCCATCAACCGGAACGCGTGTTGCCGGTTCCGCACCCGGGCGAAGACCTTCAGATCGGGATACTGGTGCCGGGCAAACTCCGCGATCTTCACCGCTGCGTCCTGATCGTCGACAGCGATGACCAGCACCTCGGCCTTGTCGAGTTGCGCAGCGCGGAGCATTTCCGGACGGGCAGCGTCGCCGTAAAAAATCCGGTTGCCGAAGCGCCGGACGAAGTCCACCTGGCTTTGACTGATCTCCAGCGCAGTAAAGGGAATGCCCCGGGCGCGCAGAATTCGCGCCACGATCTGGCCAAAGCGGCCGAAGCCCGCGATCACAACGCGATGGTCGTCGGGGACGACCTCATCGTAGCGGGGCCCCTCAAACCGGGAGAACCAGCGGCTGAACCACCGGTCATCGGCAATGAGCAGCAGCGGACTCAGCAACATGGAAAGCGTCACGGCAAGCACCAGCAGCTCGGCAAGGTCGCGGCTGACCAGCCCCGCGCTGACCGCGATGGGGAACAGCACGAAGGCAAACTCACCTCCCGCCAGCATAACCAGAGCGAGCGCTTTCGCCTGAGCACGCAGGGGCCCCATTGCAACACGCCCGAGGCCATAGAGCACCAGCCCTTTGGCCACCATCAGCCCGACCGTGATGCCCAGCACTTGCAGCGGGGCCTCGCCCACCAGGCCCAGATTCACTGCCATGCCAACGGCAATGAAAAACAGGCCAAGCAATAGTCCCTTGAACGGCTCGAGATCAGCTTCCAGCTCGTGACGGTACTCACTGTCGGCCAGCAGGACGCCAGCAATGAAGGCCCCCAGCGCCATGGAGAGTCCAGCGGCATTGACCAGCAATGCCGTCGCAATCACCACCAGCAGCGCTGCCGCGGTGAACACATCCGGTATCCGGGTCTCCGCAACCACGCGCAGGAGGGGCCGCAGCGCGTAGCGTCCTGCGACCACAATCAGCACGACGGCGCCGAGCGCCAGCAGGGGCTTGAGCCCCGCCTGCTCCGCGTCGCGTGCCGCTGCCACGCCCAGTAACGGCAGCACGGCCAGGGCAGGCAGGACCGCGAGATCCTGAAAGAGCAGGATGCCAAAAGCCCCACGACCGTGCTGGGACGCGAGCGCCTTTCGCTCAGCGAGCAGCTGCAGCACCATGGGCGTGGAGGAGAGACTCAAGCCAAATCCCGCGATCACCGCCGCGGGCACAGGCAAACCGAGCAGGAGCCCGAGACCGGTCAGCACGACCGTAGTGGCCAGGACCTGGGCGGCCCCCAGACCAAACACCACCCGGCGCAGCGCGAGCAGCCGGCTGGGCTGTAGTTCGAGACCGATGAGGAAGAGCAGCAGCACCACGCCGAACTCCGCGAAGTGCAGGATGCTGTCCACGTCGGCGACGAGCTTCAGGCCGAAGGGACCGATGAGCATGCCGCTGGCCAGGTACGCCAGTACGGCACTCAGGCGGAAGCGCTGGAACAGCGGCACGGCGATCACCGTCGCCGCCAAGAACAGCGCGACCTGGGTCAGGAGGCTGGTCATCGGCAAGGCACGGCGGCGACTAGGGCGCCGTAAAGCCCATTGCCTTGTGGCTGCCATCGCAGTAAGGCTTGGTTTTCGAGGCGCCACAGCGGCAGAGGTAGATCTCCTCCACCCGGTTGAGCGTGCGGCCGGTGCCACTCACGATCTCCAGGGGGCCTTTGGCCTGCAGCGGGCCGTTGGGAATTGGCGTCACGGCCAGAGGCCCGTTGCGCATGGCCAGCGCCGCCGATTCCTTGGTGGGGGTTTCCCCGGTAGCCACAAATCCTGCAGTCGCGTGGCTGCCGTCGCAGTAAGGCTTGCTGCCAGACGCGCCACAGCGGCAAAGCGTGGCCCGGAAGCCGGCGGGCTGGCCCGCAATCTGCAGGGGAGCGCGGAAGGCCAGGGGCCCGTTCTCCAGGACCCGGACGGTGTTGACGAGGGGACCCGTCTCTACGGCCCCGCCGTCGAGGCGGTCATACTGGATGGCCCCCGAGGGGCACGTGTGGGCAAGTTCGGCGATTTCCCCCGGCGTGGCCCGGTCCGGGTGCAGCCATTCGCCCTGGACGTCGGGGACGAAGACATCGGGACGATCCAGCACGCAATGGCGCGAATGGATGCATTTCCCGGCTTCGAAACGGATAACGGACCGCTTGCCGCGGGCCTCTTCGACCTTGGGGGGCATGAGGTTTCTCCTTCCTTCCCACTCTAGCGCTTCCTATCGCCCCGGGATTGCCTATAATTCCGGCCCGCTACCCTATGACCTGACACCAACAACGCGCCCGTAGCTCAGCTGGATAGAGCACCTGGCTACGAACCAGGGGGTCGGCGGTTCGAATCCGTCCGGGCGCGCCAATTTTCGTGGGTCCATACCGGACACATGGTTTACAGTTTATTTCGTAGCCAAATCGTAGCCAGGCACCTTCGACGTTGCGGTCGACGTGGCTGCGCCAGACATGCGCTGCGTTTGGACCGCCAGGTGTTCGGTCTTACGGAACGGCGTCAATTACCAGATCAGCGTGTTCCCGCATCCCGTCCTTGATACCGTGCCCGAGGGTGATCAGAAACAGCTGAGCGCCCTTCCGGCGGGCGAATTTCATTGCGGGAACAAAGTCACTGTCGGCCGTGACCAGGACGATCACCTGAACCTGCTTCTTCAAGGTCAGGCTGGCGATGTCCAGGCCGATCCTCATGTCCACACCCTTCTGGCGGATATTCGGCTCGATCGCGGTGGAATCGATCTCGACCTTCGGAACAGCCTTGTCGAGAATCTTCTTCTTCAGGCGCCAGCCCTCAAGGACGAGTTCGCCGAACCGAAGGGCAAAGTACGGCTCGCGCAGTAGCAGGGCCTGCAAGCTCTTGTTGCGAGCGGCAACTGACGTCGCGCTGAAATCAATCTGTCCACCGCCAAATGGGACCGTCGATACCCCTTCAATGGGCTTCGGGTCGTAGAAGTAGATGCGATGGAGCCGCATGGCGGCTATGCACCGGAGGGCGCTTACTTTGGTCGTGAAGGCGCTGATTGCAGCTGCATCCACTGGTTGCCTGGAGGTTCCCAGCTTCCGGCGGAGGAAGCCGCCGTCCAGCAGAATGGCGTACGTCACCGACAGGGCTTTCTCCGGGCGCAAAAAAGGCCGCTAGGCAGGTGGGGGACGAACCCCGCTTATATGACACCCACGAAGCAGCCGTTTCTTGGGAGCGATACTGGGGCAATATTCTCGACGGGACAAGCTAACCGGACCACGCCATCCAGGCCATTGATTGAAATCCGGTTTATTGCCCGGAATCGGTCGTAGATGGCGAAACTCCCCGAAAAGTCCTGATTCGAATCGCGAAGAGGAAACCGGTATCCAATAGCTTGGCTGGAAGGTCAAACCTTCTGCGCAACGGCCATCTGCCAGTGCCCAGATTCATGAGCCCGGGCGCGCCACCTCAGGCAACCGCAAACCCTACGCCCGGAACAGGAACTCCTGCATCCCGTTCCGGAGCAGCATCGCACTCTCCGCCCGGAATCCGCGCATGCATTTGCCCAGATCCTCCGGTGAATACCGGGGAGCCGTTCTGGTGGCCGTGGTCGTCACCGTTTCAATCAGCCGCCCGTCCTTAAGGGGCGCAAACTGACTCGGCCGCGCCGGCATCGTGGTGCCCGTGTACACGATCAGAACATGGGCAAACCCCCCGGGCCGCATCCGGGCGGCAAGACACTCCATCAGTGTGGCAATCGCCGGACGCTGCAGGTAATTCAGCAGGTCCCAGCAGAGGACGATATCCGTTGGTTCCTGCCGTGCCCGGGGCAACAGCGCCTCAGCCTTCTCCCGCCTCAGGTCCCGGTCCGGTTCTTCATCGAGTCCCGGGAGCCCGTCGGCCAGATCAGCAATCTCGAGACGACAGCGAAACGGTGTCAGGAGCGCCACGGTCGCGGGCCGCACGGCGCCGAGATCGAGCACGACGGAACGCCGCTCCTCGCTCAGGGATTCCACCAGTCGGCGGAACAGCGGAGCATTCACGGGCGCCGGTTCCACGGCGGTTGGTTTCGCCGTGCGGCTGGGGAGACTCACCACGCCACGAGCGTCCGTCGATCAGCGCGAACGGTCAGCGTGACTGGCCGCTCACGGTGCCGACCGGGGCACCCGAACCGGACACCGGCTGCGGCGAGACTACCGGCCTTGGCGCCGACGCGGCCGACATCGGCCCGCGATTCGCAGTGCCGGGCGAGCCCAGCACGTTCTTCACCGACTCGGGGTCCATCTCGATCGAGCCCTTGAAAGCGGCGCCGTCTTCCAGCGTCACCCGGGGCGAGGTGATGTTGCCGCGCACCTTCGCACTCTTGCGCACAATCACCTGCTCGGAGCCGAAGAGGTCGCCGTCCATGGAGCCTTCCACGAACACCGTGTGGGCGTAGACGTCTGCCTTGATCTTGCCCTGGGCGCCGATCGTCAGGGTGTGGTTCTGCAACTGGATCGTGCCGGTCACTTCACCTTCGACGAACAGGTCTTCCTGGCCCCGCAGGGTGCCCTCGATCTGGATCGACGGGCCGATGACGGCGGTGACGCGGGCACGGGACGGTGTGACTGACGGACTCGCACCGGTGCGGGGGGCTGCTTCGGCTGCGGGAGCGGCCACCGGGGCCTGGTAGGTGCCGGGAGTCGAGGAGTCTTGGGGGGAGTCGCCGGGCTTCTTGGTACGTTCGAACATGACTGTCTCCTTAGGCTTTGAGTTACCTGGTTTTTCTGGACGCGGGATTGGTGGAGTGTACAGAAATGGCGAGCCAAGCCAACCCGGATCTTCCCGGTTCAGGAAACTGGCCCTTACGGGCCGGACTGTTCAGGAGAGGTTCAGGCAAAAGGGCCGATCTGGCCAGTCCAGGGCTAGCGAATGAACTCCCACTCCCAGACGGGACCGGCAATGGGGTCCTCATAGTCCCCTAGCAACCGGAAGCCTGTCTTCTGGAGGACGGCAGCCGGCGCGCCCCGGTTGGGCGGCGTGTGGGCAATGATCTTCAGGGAGCGCTCGGCAGCGTAGGCCATCTCAATCAGCTGCCGCACCATGGCCGTGGCCAGGCCCTGGCCTTCGTGGCCGGGAAAGGTGAAGAAGGCAATCTCCACCGCCCCGTCGGACGGGGCGGTCTTGAAGGCACAGGTGCCGATACAGGTGCCGGCTGACAGCGCAAGGTAGCCGATCCAGGGCGGGGTGAAGCCGGTCGTCTGGTACATCTCGGCGGTGGCCTGACAGACCGCGGCGGGCGTGTCGGCGAGCTTGATACCCGGCTGCCCGATGCTGGCGTCACGGGCAATTTCCACAAGGATGACTGACATGGTGGAGCCGACTCTACCGGATTGGCCAGCGAAAATGGCTGATAATCAGGCCTGCTCACCGCCGGACTGATGCCGTGTGCGGACGCTACGTTGCGAAGATCGATGCGGCTCTGGAGCGGGACTGGGCCCTCACCCGGCCACCACCACTCTTTGCCAGCTACAACATTGCCCCCACCACCGCAGTGCCGGTGGTGCGCGAGCGTGGTGGGGAGCGCCTCTGTGAACTCCTCCGCTGGGGCCTCGTCCCGTTCTGGGCCCGGGGCATCCCGCCAAAGCTGAGCACCAGCAACGCCCGCATGGAAACCATCGCCACGGCCGCCAGCTATCGCGGTCCCTGGAAGCGGGGCCAGCGCTGCATCCTCCCCGCGCTGGGCTTCTACGAATGGCAGGTGAACGCTGCGGGCAAGCAACCCTGGTACATCCACAGCAAAGATCAGCCGGTATTTGGCTTCGCCGGACTCTGGGACGCATCGACGACCCGGGAGGGAACCACGGTGGAGTCCTGCACGATCATCACGCTGCCGGCCAACCCGTTCATGGCGGAAATCCACAACAGCAAGGCCCGGATGCCAGCCATCCTCCGGCGTGGTGAGCATGACGCCTGGCTCGCCGGTAACGCGACGGCTGCCCTCGACTGCCTGCGCGCCTATCCGCAAGAGCAGCTGCTGGCGCACACCGTCAGTACCGCGGTGAACTCACCGCGCCACAATACGGCCCGGCTGCTCGAGCCCGCGGGCCCCAGCCCGGGCCCGTAACTGCCCGCACCCGCCCTCCACGTCCTGGCCTGCCGACCGCCGGAGCTTCGCGAGCACGCCCCGCTGGTGCAGGTAGCGGGCCATCTCGGCAGCTCGCTCGGAGGACGGGCGCTGGAAGTCCAGACCCTCCACCGTGTTGTAGGGGATGAAGTTCATGACGGCGTACTTGCCCTTCAGCAGTGCCACGATCCGGTCCAGCTCGT
This sequence comes from Gammaproteobacteria bacterium, assembly GCA_038325835.1. Taxonomy (GTDB): domain Bacteria; phylum Pseudomonadota; class Gammaproteobacteria; order Steroidobacterales; genus SHZI01. The sequence goes on along the minus strand of JBBQJK010000084.1, from coordinate 331 downwards.
CGTCACCGTCGTTAACGCCAGCGAGCAGCGTCCACTGGTACTGAATCGGGTAGGTGGTGGCCCGCGCGTAGCGCTCGCCGAGGTCCACCAGTTCCTCCGGGTCAAGACGCGGGGCCCGGGGCAGAAGACGGGCACGCAGCGCAGGGTCGGTCGAGTGGAGGGAGAGTGCCAGGGCCGGCTTCACGGGGCCCTCGGGCAACCGCTCGAACACCCGGCGGTCGCCCACGGTCGATAACACCAGGTTCTTGTGGCCGATATCCCCGGCAGTGCCGAGAAACTGGATAGCTTCGAGCACGTTGTCCAGGTTGTGGGCCGGCTCGCCCATGCCCAT